>CAJUSQ010000009.1:13017-45981 GCA_910588885.1 uncultured Lachnospiraceae bacterium | reverse complement strand
TGTAGCCCTGGAAGATGCGTTATTTTTATCCCGTACCTGTAAAAAAGTATACCTGATCCATCGGCGGGATGCCCTGCGGGGGGCGAAGGCTCTTCAGGAAAAGGTGCTGCAGAACGATAAGATCGAAGTGCTCTGGAACAGCCAGGTGGAAGCCATTCTGGGAGAAGATCAGGTGAATGCCCTGAAACTGTACCAGAATGCAGAACAAACCCGCCGGGAGCTTCCGGTGGACGGCGTATTTATTGCCGTGGGCATCCTGCCCAACTCCCTGCTGGCCCAGTCCGTGGCAGAACTGGATGAGGGCGGCTATATCGTTGCCGGAGAGGATGGGAAGACCAGCGCCGACGGCGTGTATGCGGCGGGGGATGTGCGTACCAAGCAGCTGCGGCAGGTGATCACCGCCGCCTCTGACGGGGCCAACGTGATTACTTCCATTGAGAATTACTTGTATGGATTATAGGCGGGAAGTTTCCGCTTCCAAAGAGCTTTTTTCCGGGGCCTTGGAAATTTTGACAAGCAGGGTCCCAAAGCCTGTAACAATTTTGTAAATATTGGATGTTGACAAGCCCCTTGTTACTTTGTTATAATATGCTTTGTAATAAATTCGTAATAAATGATGAAACAAGTTGACAATAACTTAGCAATAGAACTAGTTTGGGAGGTTCTCATGAATAGAAATTCAATTCGGACAAGGGTAAAAGTAGCAAGCTGCTGTGTTGCAACCGCAGTAGTAATCAGCGGAAGCTCTTTTATTTCAAACGCAGCACTGCATGTAGGGGCAACGAACAATTTTACTTCAGCGGTATCGGAGGCCAGTGAGGGTGTGAATCTTACTGCCGGGGTTTCCCTGAATCTTGCCCAATATATGAATTCACAGCAGGTATATCAGCCGCAGCCGACGGCGGCAGCGGAAGATTTGGCAGAGGCACCGACAGCGCCGGCAGAGAACGGGGCTCCGGCGGAAGGGACTCCGGCATCCGAGAATCCGGAAGCACCGGCAGATGTACAGCAGCCGGCAGGAGAACCGGAGGCTCCGGCAGAGAAGTCCGAATTTGCAGATATCGGGGTATCCAACGTAGAAGAAGATTCCTATATTAATATCCGCAGCATTCCCAGCACGGACGGGGAAGTGGTAGGTAAGCTTTACAGCCAGTCCGCAGTTACGGTTTTAGGTGTGGAAGGCGAATGGTATCAGATCCATTCCGGCAACTGCGAAGGCTATATTAAGAGTGAATACATCATTACCGGGGATGAAGCCCTTGCACAGTCCGTCAGCACCAGAGTGGCATTTGTAAATACCGAGAATCTGAATATCCGGGATGACGTTTCCACCGAAGGCGCAGTTTTAGGCCAGGTAAATGACGGCGACCGCCTGCTGGTGGTTTCCGAGCAGGAAGGCTGGGTGGAAGTTGCCACAGATGAAGGAAACGGATATGTTTCCTCCGATTATGTAGAACTTAAGAACCTGTTCAAGGTTGCAGAATCCAAGGAAGAGGAAGAAGCAAGGCTTCGGAGAGAAGAGGAAGCCCGCAGGGCGGCAGCAGGGGCCAACAGGAACCAGTCCTCCAATAACGGCGGCTCTCAGAGCTCCGATTCTTCCAACAGCGATACGGGAACCGCAAGGACGTATAATCCTCCTTCGGGCGGAAGCGGACAGGCAGTAGTGGATTACGCATGCCAGTTCGTGGGGAATCCCTACGTATATGGTGGGACAAGCCTGACCGGCGGTGCGGACTGCTCCGGTTTCGTAATGGCAGTATATGCGGCATTTGGAGTATCCCTTCCCCATTCCTCCAGCGGAATGAGAGGAGTAGGCTACGGGGTAAGCGTATCCGAGATGCAGCCGGGCGATATTGTTTGCTATGACGGCCATGTAGCCATTTATGTAGGCGGCGATACGATTGTACATGCAAGCACTCCCTCAACCGGAATTAAGTATTCCTCTCCGGTTGCCTATAAGCCGATCCTGGCAGTAAGAAGAATTTTCTAAACATACATAGAAGACAAAAGGCACTGGAACATATGTTCGGTGCCTTTTTTGCACCCCAAGAACTGAAAAGGAACAGAACCAAGAACTGAAAAGGAACAGAACCAAGAACTGAAAAGGAACAGAACCAAGACCTGGAAGGGAACAGGATCAGGATGTGGAACGGAACAGACTCAAAACCGGCAGGGGGCATACCGAAATCATCAAAATAAGCAATATGCACAAAAAAAGAAAAATTTTGGAATCTTATGTCGAAAAGTGTAAATGATTGCACAAGTTATCCACATCGAAAAGCGTTGATTTTTAGGAAAAAAAGAGTTATACACCGAGTTATGCACATTATCCACAAAAATGTGGGAAATTTTTGCGGTTTACATAGGTTGAAATCAGAACGGACGTTTTGTGAAAAATCATAAAAAGCGTCTGGTTTTTCAAAAAAAACAAAAATAACCTTGACAAATCATTTTTTCGATAACAATGAAAAGTAGTTGAAAAAGCGTAGTTATTTTGGTATACTTCATAAGTAATTTCAGCTTTTATCAGGTGTATAGAAATGAGAGATGCAGAGAGACTATAAATAGGTGCCATATGATTAAGAAAATAGAAATATTGGGGATTCAGCTGGACAACTATACGGTGCGGGAAGCCATGCTGCAGGCGGAGCTGTTTTTGGACGATAAGGTAATGAATATTATTGAGGTCATTACCATGGAAACGCTGGTGACGGCCAAAGAAGACGAAGCCCTAAGGGAAAGCATGGAAGCATGGGATCTGGTGATTATCAACGATAAAGAGATCCTGAAAGCGGCCGGTGTGAATTCGCCCCAGCGGATCAAGGAAATAACCGAACAACAGTTCATGACAGAGTTTTTAAAACGTATTATCCGCAACGGAAAGACCGTATATCTGTTCGGATCCAGCGGGGAGCAGGTGAGCCTGCTGGAAACATATCTGCGGGAGCATTACGGCAGGCTTCAGATTGCCGGAAGCCTTGCGCTGGCAGATTGTGTGGGAGATTGTGACGGCGCGATCAATGAGATCAATATTATTTCACCGGATATTATTTTTTCCACGCTGCCCACGCCGGAAGAGGAGCTGTTCCTTTTGGAGAATAAAGGGAAAATAGATGCCAGGATCTGGTGCGGATTGGGATGCGGCTATGAAGTGAAGCATGGAGTGTCTTACCTGAAGGGGAAGGTGAAGCAGTTAATCCACAAAGGGAAGCTGCACAGCATGCTGTCCAAATATGAACAGGAGAAAGAAAATTCGGATTGAGGATGAAGGAAAATGGGTGACAGGATACGGAAGAAACGGTGGATGGATTGGATTATGATTTTTGCGGGGACATGCCTGGTGTCCCTTGGCATAAAATGTATCTATGACCCCATCAGCCTGATTACCGGAGGGTTTACCGGAATTGCTATTATTGTGAAAGAAATAACGGGAGATACCGTGAATGGCGGAATTCCCCTGTGGCTGACGAACCTGATTTTGAACGTTCCGGTATTTCTAATTGCCTTAAAGGTTAAGGGGAAGCGGTTTATCGGACGGACAGCCGTGGCGACATTTTTGCTGTCAGCCTGGCTGTATGTGCTGCCGGAAATTGACCTGGTGGCCGGGGATTATACGCTGGCGGCAGTCTTCGGCGGTGTGCTTACCGGTGTGGGCATGGGGATGATCCTGCTGGCAAAGGCCACTACAGGCGGGACGGACATGGTGGCGGCCTTGCTTCAGCATAAGCTGCGCCACTATTCCATTGCTCAGATTATGCAGGTTTTAGACGGGATTATCGTCGTATTCGGCCTGTATCTTTTCGGGGTGCAGCCGGCCCTGTACGCCATTGTTTCCATTTTTATCATATCCAAACTATCAGATGCGCTGCTGGAAGGCTTTAAGTTCTCGAAGGCGGCTTTTATCATTACCTCGGAATATGAACGGGTAGCAGACACCATTATGAAGGAACTGAACCGGGGCGTGACGGGCCTTGACGCCAGAGGGATGTACTCCGGCCAGGAGAAATGCATGCTTTACTGCGTGGTATCCAAGAAAGAAATGGTTGAAGTGAAGGAAATCGTCCTGGATATTGATCAAAACGCTTTTGTAATTGTGACGGATGCCCGGGAAGTACTGGGAGAAGGGTTCCAGGAATATTCGGATCAATCGGAATAGGAGCCGGAAACGGAGGGCCTGTTTCAATTAAAAATAAAATGCATAAGAAAAAATGTATTTCCTCTTTCCTTTTTCGTGATTTTGCATTAAAATATAGGGTAGGGTATTTGCAGCATCACCCAAATGGCAGGATTTTTTGTGAAAGTTGCATAGAAAGGCATGAAAGTGCAGCCGGGAAGCTTATACTGGGACAGGACCAAACAGGCTGCAGAAGCCGTATCGGATGATGTGTAAGATTGATAAGTAAAGGAGTGGGGCAAATGATATCGAATCAAATACTTCAGAATACAATTGATGGATTAAAGGGGATTGCCAGGATGGATCTGTGTATTATAGATACCGATGGGAAAGTGATGGCGTCCACTTTTCCGGAGACGGAGGTCTATGTGAATTCTGCGCTGGCTTTTGTGGATTCCCCGGCGGACAGCCAGGTGGTTCAGGGATGCCAGTTCTTTAAAGTGTTTGATGAGCATCAGTTGGAATACATTTTACTGGCAAAAGGGGACAGCGAAGATGTCTATATGGTAGGCAAGATTGCCTGCTTCCAGATTCAGAATCTTCTGGTTGCCTATAAAGAGCGGTTTGACAAGGATAATTTTGTGAAAAACCTGCTGTTGGATAACCTGCTTCTGGTAGATATTTACAACCGCGCCAAAAAGCTCCATATTGATACGGAAGTGCGCCGTGTCGTATACATTGTGGAAACGAACCGGGAGAAAGACGGGAACGAGCTGGAGAAGGTGCGCAGCCTCTTTGGGGGCAAGGCCAAGGATTTCATTACGGCAGTTGACGAGAAGAATATCATTGTAGTGAAGGAAGTAGCGGAGGAGGAAGGCTACGAGGAATTAAATAAGACGGCAGAGGTCATTTTAGACCTGTTCCGGGACGGTGAGGAAAATGAGGTACATATCGCCTATGGGACCATTGTGCCGGAGATTAAAGAGGTGTCCCGTTCCTACAAGGAAGCCCGTATGGCTCTGGACGTGGGTAAGATTTTCTTTGAAGAACGCAGGATTATTGCCTATTCTACTTTGGGCATCGGACGGCTGATCTATCAGCTGCCCATTCCGCTTTGCAAGATGTTTATCAAGGAAATCTTTGGCCGGAAGTCACCGGATGATTTTGACGAGGAAACCATTACCACCATCAATAAATTTTTTGAAAACAGCCTGAATGTGTCTGAAACCTCCAGACAGCTGTATATACACAGGAATACACTGGTATACCGCTTAGATAAGCTTCAGAAGAGTACCGGGCTTGATTTGCGGATCTTTGAAGATGCCATCACCTTTAAAATCGCGCTTATGGTAGTGAAGTATATGAAATATATGGAGTCCATGGATTATTAGAAAGGTTTGGGAAGCTTACATGATTTTACTGGAAAATGTCAGCAAGGCGTATAAGGCCGGGATTCCGGCTCTGAATGACGTGAGCCTGCATATTGAAGAAGGGGAGTTTGTGTTTGTGGTGGGGGACAGCGGGTCCGGCAAGTCTACGCTGATTAAGCTGTTGCTAAAGGAGCTGGATCCCACCGTGGGGAATATTACGATTAACGGAAGATCCTTAAACGATTTGAAACGGAAGCAGATTCCCAGGTTCCGGCGGAATATCGGAGTGGTATTTCAGGATTTCCGCCTGCTGAAGGACCGGAATGTCTATGAAAATATTGCCTTTGCCCAACGGGTCATCTCTACGCCCAATAAGAAGATCAAGCGGCGGGTTCCGGTGATGCTTTCCATGGTAGGGCTTGCAGCCAAATACAAATCCTATCCCCGTCAGCTGTCCGGGGGAGAGCAGCAGCGGGTCGCCATTGCCCGGGCCCTGGTGAATGAGCCGAAGATCCTTTTGGCGGATGAACCTACCGGAAACCTGGACAATCACAATGCCTGGGATATCATGAAGCTGTTGGACGAGATTAATAAAAAGGGAACAACCGTTCTGGTTGTAACCCATAATATGGAAATTGTCAAGGCCATGAAAAAGCGTGTCATTACCATGAAGAAAGGCGTAATCGTCAGTGACGAGCGGTTGGGTGAAGTCCATGCGGTTTAGTACTTTTTTTTATACGTTTAAACAGGGCGTAAAGAACATCTGGCGGAATAAGATTTTTTCCCTGGCGTCCGTTGCGACCATGTCCGCCTGTATTTTCCTGTTTGGCCTTTTTTATGCAATTGTGATGAATTTCCAGTCGATTGTAAAAGAAGTGGAATCCGGTGTGGCCGTAACCGTTTTCTTTGAGGACGGCTTAAGCCAGGAACGGATAGACGAAATCGGGACGGAGATTGACAAGCGGACGGAGGTTGCCCAGAAGGTATATATTTCTGCCGACGAAGCCTGGGCGGAATTCCGGGAAATCTATTTCCAGGGAGCGGAAAATATGATGGAAGGCTTCCGGGACGATAACCCCCTGGCGGAATCTTCCCACTATGCCATCTATATGAATGATGTATCCATGCAGAGTACCCTGGTAACATATCTGCAATCCATGGAAGGGGTACGCGAAGTGCGTAGTTCCACCGTTGCAGCCAATACCCTGACGGATTTTAACCGGCTGATCGGGTATGTTTCCGTGGGGATTATCCTGATCCTGCTGTGTGTGGCGGTCTTTCTGATCAGCAATACGGTTACCACGGGAATTACCGTCCGGCGGGAAGAAATCGCCATTATGAAGCTGATTGGGGCTACGGATTACTTTGTACGGTCGCCCTTTATTGTAGAAGGGATTTTAATTGGATTTATCGGTTCTGCCATTCCCCTGGTGCTGCTGTATTTGATGTACAGCAGGCTGATTGTATATGTGGGGAAGAAATTCATCTGGCTGAGCAACATGATGAAATTCCTGCCCGTGAATCAGGTATTTTCCACCCTGGTACCGATCGCGCTGATCCTGGGGGTTGGCATCGGCTTTTTAGGGAGCCGTATGACGATACGGAAACATCTGAAGGTGTAGGTTGGAGCATTCGGAAGCAGGAAAAGGGATGTATCAATGGATAGGAAAAGATTTTTGCAAAAGGGCCTCTGCTTTTTAACAGCGCTGATCCTCTTCGGGACAACTGCCGTACAGGTGTTTGCCGGCAGTATTTCCGATGCCCAGCAGGAAAAGGAAGCGCTGAAGGGGCAGCTTTCGGAGGTACAGGAGCTGATTGAAACGCTTCGGTCTTCGGAGGATGATATTCAGGAAAAAATAGCCCAGTTGGACGGGAAACTAACGGAAATTGCGGGCCGTATTTCCGAACTGGAGCTTTTGCTTACCCAGAAGGAAACGGAAATCAGCGATACCCAGCAGGAGCTGGCAGCGGCCCGGCAGGACGTGGAAGTCCAGTATGAGAGCATGAAGGTCCGGATTCGTTTTATGTATGAGAACAGTTCCGGGTCTTATTTAGAGGCGCTTTTGTCTTCGGAAAACCTGGCGGAATTTTTGAACCGTGCGGAATACATATACCAGATTTCCCAGTACGACCGGAAGATGCTGGAACGCTACCAGGACTCGGTGGAAACGGTAGGCCGGGTGGAAACCGTTCTTCAGCAGGAAAAAGAAGAACTGGCCCAAATGGCTTTGCAGGTTCAGGAGGAGCAGACGGCGGTATCTGCACTTTTAGAGGAAAAGGAGCAGCAGCTGGCCCAGGTAGGGGAGGAAATATCGGAAGCGCAGCAGCTGACACAGGTCTATGAAGCGGAAATTCAGGCCCAGGATGAAATAATTGCCATGATCCAGGCCGAGGAGGCCCGGAAACAGGAAGAAAAGAGGCAGGCTGAGGAGAAAAAGAGAAAAGAGGAAGAAGCGAAAAAGGCTGCCGAGGAGGCAAAAAAGAAAGAAGAAGCCGAAAAGAATCAGGAAAACGGCGCCGGAGAGAATGCCGGGGATTCGGAGGGGAATGGCTCGGATGCCGGGAATTCAGACGGAAACGGTTCGGATGACGGGGAGAACAGCGGTTCCGAAGAACCGGAAGAGCCGGAATACAACGGCGGCGCATTTACCTGGCCCTGTCCTTCCAGTACCCGTGTCACCAGTGACTACGGGCCGCGGACGGCGCCGGTCAACGGAGCCTCTTCCTATCACCGTGGAATCGACATCGGGGCCGCCCACGGCGCGGATATTGTGGCGGCGGCAGACGGGACAGTTTCCTTTGCCGGGTACAGCGAAGCAGCCGGGAATTATGTAACAGTGAGTCATGGAAACGGTGTGTATACCGTATACATGCATTGTTCCGCGTTGGTTGTAGAGAAGGGACAGAGCGTTTCGGCAGGCCAGGTGATTGCCAAAGTAGGAAACACCGGGATTTCTACGGCCAGCCATCTGCATTTCGGCGTCAGCCTGAACGGAAGCTATGTAAATCCATGGGATTATCTGCGGTAAGAGAAAAGGTAAACCATGGTTTGTTTGGCAAGGATATAGGCTTGCGATAGAGCATTCAATCGAAATAATAAGGCTGGATGCCTCATAAAACAGCCCGGTCAGTCCACCTGCCCCATTTGACTTTTCCCTTCATATATATTATAATGAAACCCGTAGCAAATACCGTGGAACAAGTAAGCAGCACACGCGGAAAGGAATGGGAGCATGGGGATTTTAACGAGATTTAAGGATATTATGGCATCGAATATCAATGCACTGCTGGATAAATGCGAGGACCCGGAGAAGATGATCGACCAGTACCTGCGTAATCTGGAAAGCGATTTGGGAAAGGTGAAGGCGGAAACGGCATCTGTTATGGCAGATGAGAAACGGGCGAAACGGGAGCTGGACGAATGCCTGGAAGAGACAGAGAAGATGCAGAAGTATGCGGAAAAGGCGCTTCTGGCCGGAAACGAATCGGATGCAAGGACCTTTTTGGAGAAAAAGCAGTCCCTGGCAGCCAAGCAGGGGGTCCTGCAGCAGTCCTATGACCTGGCAAAAGGGAATGCGGCGAAGATGCGCCAGATGCACGACAAGCTGGTAAGCGATCTGAACGATCTGAATGCCAGAAGGGATGCGATTAAGGCAAAGGTAAAGGTTGCCAAAGCCCAGGAGCGGATGAACCGGATTGGCGCCAGTGCAGAAGGGGCCGTCGAGAATCTGTCCGCCTTTGACCGGATGGAAGCCAAGGCTAATAAGATGCTGGATGAAGCGAATGCCATGGCAGAGCTGAACCAGTCCCCGCAGGAAAGCGATATTGACAGTCTTATGGATAAATATGATACCCAGGGCAATGGGGCAGTAGAGGATGAATTGGCGGCTTTGAAGGCGAAGCTGGGCGTTTCGTCATAAGCAAGGAAAAGACCTCCGCGTGATTGATCGAGAGATGGATTGGCGGAGGATTTTTGTAGTTGTACTTGCATGGAAGTGCCGATGGAGGGAACGGAGACTCCAAAGGCATCAAAAGGAGGTTTGAAATGGGTTTCTTTCAAAATCAGTTGTCCAATGTGATCGAATGGGAAGAGTACCGGGACGACGTTATTTTCTGGAAATGGGAAAATCGGGAAATTAAAAAAGGCAGCCGCTTGATCATCCGTCAGGGCCAGGACGCCGTGTTCCTGTATAACGGCAGGATCGAAGGCGTTTTCGAAGACGAGGGCAGCTTTGATATCGAATCCGATATTATCCCGTTCCTGTCTACCCTGAAGGGGTTTAAATTCGGATTCAACAGCGGGATTCGGGCGGAAGTGCTGTTTGTCAATACCAAGGAATTTACGGTAAAATGGGGCACCAGAAATCCCGTTTCCATTCCGGCCCAGGGGCTGCCCGGCGGTATGCCGATCCGGGCTTTCGGAACCTTTCAGTTCCGGGTTTCCGACAGGGACTGCCTGATTGATAAGGTGGCCGGAATCAAGAAGCAGTATCTGGTGGAGGATGTGCGGGAACGTGTGCTGGCAGTGCTGGATCAGCTTTTAATGAAGTGGATCAGCAAGGAAGGGAAAGACATGTTCAACCTGCAGGCCAATGCCTACGACATTGCCCGGGGCATTCAGGAAGATCTGGATATGCAGATGGTAAAGATCGGGCTGTCCACTACCGGATTTACCGTATCCAGCTTTTCCTATCCCGAAGAGGTGCAGAAAATGCAGACAAAGGCTGCTTCCCAGGCAATGGTCGGCGATCTTGGCCGTTATCAGCAGATGGCGATGACGGATGCCATGGCAAACGGCGGCAGCGGTTCAAGGCTGGGAGCGGATATGGTCAATATGCAGATGGGCATGATGATGGGCCAGCAGATGATGGCAAATATGAACGCCCAGGTTCAGGGGAACGCCCAAATGCAGGGAAACGTCCAGCCGCAAGGGAATGCCCAAATGCAAGGAAATGTCCAGCCCCAGGGCACGGCAGCGCCCAAGTTCTGTCCCAACTGCGGAACACCTGCCAACGGCGCTAAATTCTGTCCGGAATGCGGGAACAAATTGATCGGATAAACAAGGTCAAATTCTGTCCGTACCAGGAAGAAAGGGTCCGGGAGCGGACAATTAATAAGAACGTATGTTCTGAAAAGAAAAATAATTTTAAGAAAGAGGTGACACGGATGGTTGAATTAGATCAGTTCAAATTTACATTGAACAGTTTTTCCGGGCCATTGTTGGAAGTGAGGGATTCACTTTAACCTGGCTGAAAAAGAGCACAGGATTCAGGAATTGGAAAAAGAAATGGAGGCACCGGATTTTTGGAATGACCCGGAACAGTCTCAGGAAAAAATGAAACGGTTAAAAAGCCTGAAGGACGATGTGGAAACCTATGCCCGGCTGGAATCCCAATACGAGGATATCGAAACGCTGCTGGAAATGGGATATGAAGAGCAGGACGCATCCCTGATTCCGGAGATTGAAGAAGCGTTGACGGAGTTTCGGGAAAGTTATGAGAATATCCGCATCAAGACCTTACTGTCCGGGGAATATGACGGGGACGATGCCATTGTGGCCCTTCATGCGGGGGCAGGGGGGACCGAGTCCTGTGATTGGACGGCAATGCTTTATCGTATGTACAAACGCTGGGCCGAGCGGAAAGGGTTCGCCCTGGAAGTTTTGGACTCCCTGGACGGGGAAGAGGCAGGTTTAAAATCCATTACCTTTGAGGTACGGGGCGAGAATGCCTATGGGTATTTGAAATCCGAAAAAGGGGTGCACCGGCTGGTGCGGATTTCCCCCTTTAATGCGGCAGGCAAGCGGCAGACTTCCTTTGCATCCTGCGATGTGATGCCGGATATCGACAAAGAGGTTGACATTGAAATCAACGACGACGATCTTAGGATCGACACATACCGTTCCAGCGGCGCCGGCGGCCAGCACATTAATAAAACCTCGTCGGCAATCCGGATTACCCATCTTCCCACCGGTATTGTGGTACAGTGTCAGAATGAACGCTCACAGCATATGAATAAAGATAAAGCCATGCAGATGCTGAAAGCCAAGCTTTTTTTATTGAAAGAAGAAGAAAATGCGAAGAAAGCAGCAGATATCCGGGGAGAAGTGACGGAAATCGGCTGGGGCAACCAGATCCGTTCCTATGTCATGCAGCCCTATACCATGGTGAAGGATCACAGGACCGGGGAAGAAAGCGGAAATGTGGACAGCGTTATGGACGGAAGCCTGGACAGCTTTATCAATGCATATCTGAAATGGTGCAGCATGGGCAGAAAAAGCCCGGCCGCCGGAGAGGATATGCCCCTATAACAGGAGGGAGCCATGGGAGTTATCAGTTACAAATGTCCGAATTGCGGCGGAGAGCTTGTATTCGACCCTGCCGGACAAAACTATAAATGTGAATATTGCGGCAGTGTCATTTCACAGGAGGAATTTCAGGCTATGGAGCGGCAGGCCGGACGCGGGACGGAACACGCCGGAGCCGACCGCCATAGGGGAACGCCGTCCGGGACGGAAACAAGCCGCGGGACGGAACGGGCCGATGCAGAGACGGCGGTGGTATACCACTGCCCCAGCTGCGGGGCCGAGATTGTAACCGACAGCACCACGGCGGCTTCCTTCTGTTACTATTGCCATAGCCCGGTAGTGCTTTCCGGCAGACTTTCCGGAAAGTATCTGCCGGATTTTGTGGTACCTTTTTCCATTGACCGGGAACAAGCCGAACGTATGTTCCTGGATTTTGTACATAGTAAAAAGTTCATTCCGAAATCATTTTTCAGCCGTCAGCAGCTGGAAAAGTTTTCCGGGGTGTATTTCCCCTATTGGGTTTATGAATGCAGTATGAACGGACGGATGCAGGCCCAGGGAACCAACCTCCGGATCTGGCGCAGCGGGGATCTGGAATATACGGAAACAAAATACTACCGGATTATCCGGGAGGGAGAAATGGAATGCCGGAATATTTCCAAAAACGCCCTGCAGAAAGCCAATCAGACCCTGGCCCAGGGGGTGCTGCCCTTTGATATGCGCTGGAAGAAGGAGTTCCAAATGGGCTACTTATCCGGTTTTTTTGCGGAAAAACGGGATGTGGAGCAGGAGAGCCTGAAAGAGGAGATTGCAAAGGAAGTCAGGCAGTACGGCAGGCAGATGCTGCGGGATACCATCAGCGGATATTCCGGCGTCAGTGTGGAAAACTGCGATCTGCGCACCCTTTCGGAGCACTGGTCCTATGTGCTGCTTCCGGTCTGGACAATGACCTGCCGGGGGAGAAACGGAAAGCTCTACTACTTTTCCATGAACGGCCAGAACGGGGCCGTATACGGGGAATTGCCTGTGGATTATAAAAAAGTCGGCCTTCTAAGCTTCTTTGTGTTTCTGGTGGTATTGCTGCTGTTTCTGGCAGGGGGGTATCTGTTATGAAGAAAAAGAACACATGTTCGATATTGATCTTAGTAATTCTGCTGTGCTGCATTCCGGTATGCTTGGCTTCGGCAGCAGATACGGATGACGGCGGCCGGGGACAGGTTGCGGACCAGGCAGGGCTTTTGACCGGGGCGGAGGTGAAAAACCTGCAGGAGCTGGCAGAGGACGCCGGACAGTCCACTCACTGGGATATCATGCTGGTTTCCACGCAGGACGCCGGGGGTATGGGAGCCGTTTCCTACGCAGAAGCCTGGGCGGATGCCCATACCGTTGGAGACAACGGCGTAATCTGCCTGATTGATATGGAGAACCGGGAATTGGTGGTCAGCGCGTTCGGGGAAGCCATTTACTACCTGACGGACCAGCGGAAGGAAGACATTTTGGACGCGGCTTACGAAGGGGCCAGTGAAGGGAATTATTACAAAGCCTTTCAAAGCATGGCAGAAGGGGTGCGGGACGCCTACTGGAGCGGGATTCCGGATGACCAGTATACATATGATGAAGAAACCGGGGAGATCATAGAATATGCTTCCCGGGAAAAACGCCTGGTTTGGTGGGAAATCCTGCTGGCAGCAGGATTTGCGGCGGCAGCCGGAGGAATTACCGCTTCAGCGGTGATCGGACGGTACCGGCTGAAATGGGGCGGCTACCAGTATTCCTGGCGGGAAAACGGGGCTGTGCGGCTGTCTCAGAAACGGGATGAATTTGTGAATCAAATTGTTACCCACAGGAAAATTCCCAAAAATAACGGCAGCGGCGGTTCAAAAGGGCACAGCGGGCGAAGTACCATTCACACTGGTTCCGGAGGCCGGACATTCAGCAGCAGCAGCCGGAAATTTTAAACAGCCCCGGTGCTTGTCTATATTTTAGACATGGGATGAAAACGGTTAATTTTATAAAATGGTTGAAATAGAAAAATAAATGTGTTACTATCTTTGGTATGAGCACAGGTGTGCTTCTGACACATACATGCGGGAGGACAGAATGGAAGACAAAACCAAGTATTTTGTGTTGAAGAAGAAGGCCGTACCGGAAGTATTGCTGAAGGTGGTGGAGGCAAAGCGGCTGTTAGATACGGAACGGGCAGAATCCGTGCAGGAAGCGGCAGAGCTTGTGGGAATCAGCCGCAGCTCTTTTTACAAATATAAGGATGATATCTTTCCGTTTCATGACAATGCCAAGGGGAAGACGATTACCATGGTGATCCAGATGGACGACGAGCCGGGGGTTTTATCCCTGGTGCTTAGGACCATTGCCGACTACCATGCCAATATCCTGACCATTCATCAGAGCATCCCCATCAACGGGGTGGCATCTTTAACCCTGAGCGTGGACATTTTGCCCAATACCGGGGATGTGTCCCAGATGGTAGAAAATATTGAACAGGAAAACGGAATCCATTATTTAAAAATTTTAGCAAGGGAGTAGTCAAATGATTAAAATTGCATTATTGGGATACGGTACCATTGGCTCCGGCGTTGCGGAGGTGCTGGAAACGAACCGGGAGAGCATCACAAAGCGGGCCGGGGAAGAGATCGAGATTAAGTATGTCCTGGATTTGCGGGATTTCCCGGGGGATGCGATCCAGCCTAAGATCGTACATGATTATGAAGTGATTGCGGAGGATCCGGAGATTCAGGTGGTAGTGGAAGCCATGGGCGGCGTGGAGCCGGCGTATACCTTTGTAAAACGTGCCCTTTTGGCAGGCCGCAGCGTTACGACCTCCAATAAGGCATTGGTGGCCAAGCATGGAGCGGAGCTTTTGGCCATTGCCCGGGAAAAAAATATCAATTTTCTCTTCGAAGCCAGCGTCGGCGGCGGTATTCCCATTATCCGGCCCCTGAATTCCTCATTGACCGCGGATGAGGTGGAGGAGATTACGGGAATTTTAAACGGTACCACCAATTATATGCTAACCAAGATGACATTTGACGGCTCGGAATTCCAGGATGTTTTGAAAGACGCCCAGGCAAGGGGATATGCGGAGGCCGATCCCACGGCCGATATCGAAGGCCAGGATGCCTGCCGTAAAATTGCGATTTTAACATCCCTGGTCTGCGGGCAGCAGGTGGACTTTGAAGAAATCCATACGGAAGGGATTACCGGGATTACCGCTGTGGATATCAAATATGCCAAGGCGATGAACCGGGGGATTAAGCTGCTGGCCACCAGCCGGAAGACGGAGGGCGGTTATTATGCATTGGTGGCGCCTTTTTTACTTTCCCCGGAACATCCCCTGTATCATGTAAATGATGTTTTCAACGGGATTTTCGTCCATGGAAATGTGCTGGGAGACGCCATGTTCTACGGCAGCGGGGCAGGAAAGCTTCCCACGGCCAGTGCGGTGACGGCAGATATCGTGGAGATTATAAAGAATAAAGACCGGAACATTATGGCAGCCTGGAGCTCCGGGAAGCTGCAGCTTCTGGATTACCGGCAGGCATCCGGCAGATTTTTCCTGCGTACCGGGGATTCCAGGGAACAGATCGAAGCGGCGTTCGGGGACGTGGAATACGTAGAAGTGCCGGAGGTTTCCGGAGAGATCGGAGTGCTGACCCGGCAGATGACCGAAGCGGAATATGAGGAAAGCGCCAAGAAGCTGAATCAGATCATTCAGATGGTTCGTGTTGCCTAACTGAAAAGAGGAAATTTATGAAATATATTGTAATATTAGGGGACGGGATGGCAGACCTGCCCCTGGAGGAGCTGGGTGGGAAGACTCCTCTGGCCTGTGCGGATACGCCGGTATTGGATGCGCTGGCGAAGAAAAGCGAGATCGGTATGGTGCAGACCGTTCCGAACGGAATGAAGCCTGGCAGCGATACGGCGAACCTGTCGGTTTTGGGGTATGACCCAAAGAAGTATTATTCCGGCAGATCCCCCCTGGAAGCCTTAAGTATCGGAGTGGCCATGAAGCCGGAGGATGTGGCGCTGCGCTGCAATCTCGTCACACTCTCGGAAGAAGAGGAATATTATGAAGAGAGGAGAATTCTGGATCATAGCGCCGGAGAGATTTCAACCCAGGAGGCGGCTGTTCTGATAGAAGCCCTGAAGGAGCAGCTGGAATCGGAGTGTTACCGTTTTTATACGGGTACCAGCTACCGTCATCTGTTGATTTGGGAGAAAGGGGAAGTGACGGATCTGGCACAGCCCCATGATATACTGGAGCAGGTAGTTGGCAGCTACCTTCCCGGAGACAGACGGCTGCGGGAGATGATGGAGAAAAGCTATGAGATCCTGGTAAACCATCCCATTAACCGGGAACGCCGGAAACAGGGATTAAGACCTGCAAATTCCTGCTGGTTCTGGGGTGCCGGCACCAAGCCGGTTTTAAGCTCCTTTGAAGAGAAGAACCATGTCCGGGGTGCAATGGTTTCTGCTGTGGACTTGTTAAAAGGGATTGCGGTAGGATCTTCTATGAAGGTAATTCCCGTAGAAGGGGCCAACGGCGGGCTTCATACCAACTATGAAGGGAAAGCCCGGGCGGCTTTGGATGCCCTGACAAAGGACGGATATGATTTTGTATACGTGCACGTGGAGGCTCCGGACGAAATGGGCCATCAGGGAAGCATAGAGAAGAAAATACAGGCCATTGAAGCCATTGATGCCAGGATTATCCGGCCCGTTACGGAAGGCATGGAAAAGGCCGGGGAAGACTTCCGGCTGCTGGTTTTGCCGGATCATCCCACCCCCATTGCCCTGCGTACCCATACGGAAGATCCCGTGCCGTATCTGCTTTATGACAGCCGGGCCATACAAAGCCATACCTGGAGCTATAACGAAAAGGAAGCAGCAGAAAGCGGCCGTTTGATCGCCAAGGGACATGAGCTGATCGATTATTTCATCTAGGAGGATTTTATGCTTATTGTTAAAAAGTTCGGCGGAAGCTCCGTGGCGGATAAAGAACGGATTTACCACGTGGCGCAGCGCTGCATAGAGGATTACCGAAAAGGAAACGATGTCGTAGTGGTATTATCCGCCATGGGGGATACCACGGACCAACTGATTGCGAAGGCAAAGGAGATCAACCCGAATCCCTCAAAGCGGGAGATGGATATGCTTTTGGCTACCGGGGAGCAGACCTCCGTTGCCCTGATGTCCATGGCAATGGGGGCGATGGGGATTCCCAGCGTTTCCCTGAATGCATACCAGGTAACGATGCATACCAGCTCCGCATACGGGAATGCACGTTTTAAACGGATCGATACGGAGCGGATCTGGCATGAGCTGGACAGCCGGAAGCTGGTAGTGGTTACCGGCTTTCAGGGTGTAAATAAATATGATGATCTTACAACTTTAGGCCGGGGCGGTTCGGATACTACGGCGGTTGCCCTGGCGGCGGCTTTGAAAGCGGATGCCTGTGAAATTTATACGGATGTGGAAGGAATCTATACGGCAGATCCAAGGGTTGTCCCCAATGCCAGGAAGCTAAAGGAGATTACCTATGAAGAAATGCTGGAGCTGGCTACCCTGGGGGCACGGGTGCTTCACAACCGCTCGGTGGAGATGGCGAAGAAATACGGCGTCCAGCTGGTTGTCCGTTCCAGCCTGAATACGGCGGAGGGAACCATTGTAAAGGAGGAAGTTGACGTGGAGAGTATGCTTATCAGCGGAGTGGCAGTGGATAAAAATACGGCCCGGATCGCGGTAATCGGCGTGAAGGATACGCCCGGAACCGCGTTCAAGATTTTTAATATATTAGGGAAGCATAACATTAATGTGGACATTATCATTCAGTCCATCGGCCGGGAAGGCACCAAGGATATTTCCTTTACGGTAGCCCGGGAGGACGTAGAAGAGGTTTTAGCCCTTTTAAATGAGCATAAGAGCCGCATTACGGCCCAGCATATCGAATCCGATATGACGGTTGCCAAAGTGTCCGTTGTGGGCGCAGGCATGCAGTCCAATCCCGGTGTTGCCGCAAAGATGTTTGAAGCGATTTACAACGCCGGAATTAATATCCGTATGATTGCAACCTCGGAAATTCGCGTTACCGTATTGCTGGATGAAGTAGATGCAGACAAAGCCATGCGGGCAGTACACAACCGTTTTATTGAAGATTAAAGAAAAGCGTATCTGAAAATCAATTCTGAATTCAGATACGCTCCTTTTTTCGGCTTTTCGGCATTGCCAAGGGCATCGCTCTTGTAATGCGGCCTTTCACCTCTAACTTCTGTTATGCATTGTTCTCGTCTTCGCTTTCGTCCTCGTCTTCCCATTCGCCGTTTTCCCGGGCAATTCTCCGTCGTTCCATTTCGTCCTTCACGAATTGCTTCATTTCCGCAAGCACGATCTCCTTGCGTCCGGCTTTTTCCGCTGCTTCCAGCATAATCTTGGCAGCGTCCACTAAGGTGAAATCCGGGCCGAGCCGGGAAAATTGATAAGCCAGCTGTTGGGTAATGCGTTCACTGGCCTTTTCGGTCAGCTGGTAACTCCGGCACAATACAGTGCCGCTATATACGATATCGGCGACTTCTACCAGCCCGTCCTTTAAGAGTGTTCGTAAGATAGCCTGTACCGTGTTGGTTTTCAAAAGGCCGTCGCTTGCGTCAACAATTCCGGATGCAGTCAGTGGAACAGGTGAATTGCAGAGAACAGCAAGCACATCCAGTTCTCGGGGTGTCAGCATAGCATGAAGATCTGTTGCTGTTATTGCCATTTAATCATCTCCTTAAAATGTGTGAAAATCTGTTTTGTCAAAAATAGGTTCCTTCTCAGAGGCCCGGCTGTTTCCGTCCAGTTCTCCCATTACGTCCCGGTAAAATTCGATAATAGTCTGGATCACATAAGGAAAGAACCAGAGCATACCGATGCCGCAGGATAGAACGCAGATAAGCCCTAAACCGATAAAACTCAATTGAATATAAAAGTAACGGCCTTTGTTTCCCTGCATTTTCCGGGCGCTGGTTTGAAATGCTTCGATCACACCCATATGAGGATGGTCAATCAGCAATATGTAGACCAGGGGAAACTGAAGTCCCACAAGCAGGATACAGACAGCTCCGCAGAGTAAGAGAAACAGGGCAAAAATTATGAGAGAATCAGAGAACCGGACACTGGCGGCTATGAAAACAATTGTGCCCGGCAAAATGCACAGAAGCTCAATTGCGAAAAGAATCAATCCGCCCAGAAGAAAACGGTCCGGCCGTCTGGTAAGGCCATAAAATAAATCCTGTAAGTCAGGAATTTCCCCGCGGGCAATGCGCAGCTGGATACGGAACAGGCCCACGGTAAATAAAACGGATATAAGAGATATAATCAAAGTGGCAACCTGATAAATGATCAGATTGGCCATAGTATAGTTCAGGTTTAACAAAATAGCGAAAGGCATGGTAACAGCCAAAACAATCAGGCCGCGGATTACCAGGGCCGCAATCGGAATACCGTAATGTCCTACCAGATCCCCGCGGGCAATTCGCTTTAATTCTGCAGAAGTTCGTTTCATGTCTAAAATCTCCAATTATCTTTCTGTTGCCGCGCCGCCTTCCAAGCCCCATGCTCAAAAGGCAGCGGCCGGAAAATAAAAAGTCCCGCTTTAGGCGGCATAATCGACGAATTGCCCTTTTAAAGCCTCTGCCTGCTGGGCCTTGCGGCTCTTTACATAAGGGTTATCCTCATTCTCATACTTGATCGCCGTGTTGGTTACACCGCCGGATACATAGGTGCGGCCGCATTCCGGACAGACCGACGTATGGATGGAAACCGACGCGCGGACAACCTTGCCGTTGTCCTGGGCAGCCTTCGTATAAGCATTGGAAACATGTTCCCCTTCGTGGGCACGTACCGCTCCGGCAGCCGCATTGGGGGAAACATGGGTAGGAGCCTTAAAAGAAACGTTCTCATTGGAACCGTCCTGATATTTCCGGCTCTTACAGGTCTGGCACTCCTGGGAGGCTTCCGTCTTGTCGGAACGAAGCCCCGGCAGTTCTGCCCCCTGCTCCTTGTTCGGCCCAATGCCGGAAACAGCTCCGGCCTTCTCGGAGGGATTGCCGGAAAATCCGGTGCCGGCAAGTTCATAATTGGGCGTCGGATAAGCCGAATACCCGTAATTAGAAAATCCCTGTACGCCATTTATCATGTAAAATCAACTCCTTTTGTGATTTATTATCTGCCTTCATTATAGCATGTTAAGAATATAAAGTCTATAAAATTTTGCATTGTAATTACCGATTCCGGTTGTTGAACCGGAAAAAATATGTTATGATGAACCAGAAAATGAAAGAATCAAAATGCAGGAATCTTTTATGAATCATGGAGGAACTATGAAAAAGAAAGAAAAAATAAAAACGGATGAAAATATACTATATCTGATCGGATGGATTCTCCTGCTGTTGGTGGTACTGCTGGCAGCGGCTGTGAAGCTTCTGCCAGGATTCTCTCTCATGTCCCTGCCGCCCTGCCTGTTTCATCTGCTGACCGGATTCTACTGTCCCGGCTGCGGCGGGACCAGAGCGCTGCTGGCCCTTGGAAAAGGAAAAGTGTTCGCTTCCCTGCTTCTGCACCCCTTTGTGCTTTATACGGTGCTGGTTGGGGGCTGGTTTATGATAAGCCATACCATAGAGCGGCTTTCCCGGGGAAAGCTTGCAATCGGTATGAAATACCGGGACGGCTGGTTATGGGGTGCGCTGGCCCTGACCGGAGTAAATTTTATAATAAAAAATGCCCTTCTCCTGGCCGGAACGGATTTGCTGGAGCTGGCAGGGCATATTTGAAACTACATCCCTGCCATCCGCAGCTATAAAATATGATGCTGATAACTGTCCATCTGATATAATTCTTCATACATCTGATTAAAATATTCTGATCCATAATAATAGAAAGCGTAGCAAACCATAAGGATATAGAAGAGAACCGCTACGGAAACAGCAATGATTCCAAGGGTTAGCCCGGCTTTCCCACGGCCGGTCAAGGTCATCTCCCCGCCTCTGGAAAGAAGGGCGAACAAAATGGCCAGTGCACCGCAGATGAGCCCGGTATAAACGCAGCATCCGGTGGCGGTACCGACAATACCAAGTACAAGTGAGGCAGTGGCAAAACTGCCGGAACGTTTCTCATAAACAGAATATTCCATCGTAAAATCTCCAATCCGCCGCAGGCAGCAGATCACAGAAGAGAACTGGTGTTTGCGGCCTGCTTTTATATAAGGTATAAAATACTCATTTCCTATTTTAACATGAGAGCCTTTCCCGTGCAATAGGGAATCGTCTTTACTGTTCTGCAGCAGGCTGTGCACAGCCGGTAAGAAAATGTTTTCGAAGGCGGCTGCCCTCTTCGGAAACATTTGTTTCGCGGATGATTTTTCGGGTTTGCAGGATACTTCCGGGGGACATGCTTAATTCGTCTATACCGACCGATAAGAAGAACTTGGTTAATTCCGGATCCGCCCCTAATTCTCCGCAGATACCGCAGCGGATGCCTGCATTATGGGCGTTTTCTGCGGTTATGGCAATCATACGCAGGACGGCTGGATGGTGAGGATCGAAAAATTCATCCACTTGCGCATTCTGTCGGTCAATTGCCAGCGTATACTGGGTCAGGTCATTGGTGCCGATGCTGAAAAAATCAGCTTCCCTGGCCAGCTGATCGCTGATCAGGACTGCCGCAGGGGTTTCGATCATGATCCCCTGTTCCGGATTTCCAAAAGGAATTTTGTCTGCCGTAAGCCCTTCCTTGACCCGGGATACGATTTGCCGAATCCGGGTGATTTCCCGCAGGGAAGTGATCATGGGATACAGGATTGCGATGTTACCAAAGGAGCTGGCCCGGAATAGGGCCCGAAGCTGTGTCCGGAATATATCCGGCCGGGTAAGACAGAGCCGGATGGCCCGGCAGCCCATGGCAGGGTTTTCCTCCCTGGGCAACGGAAAATAATCCGCATGTTTGTCCGCTCCAAGATCCAGTGTCCGGATAATGACCCGCTTTGGGGCCATGGTTTCTGCGACCGTCCGGTAAATCTTAAATTGCTCCTCTTCGGAGGGATAGGTACGGCTCTCCAGATAGAGGAATTCGCTGCGGAACAGGCCGATCCCCTCGGCATCATTTTCCAATACCAGAGCCAAATCGCGGTAGCTGCCGATATTGGCATAAAGCCGGATCTTTTGCCCGTCTAATGTTACGGTTTCCTTCCCCTTTAAGGTCTGCAGCAGCATTTTCTTTGTTTGCAGGGCTTCGTATTTGCCCCGCAGGAGGGAAAGGGCTTCGGCATCCGGCTCTACATAGAGCTGTCCGGTTTCGCCGTCTACGGCGGCCAGTTTGCCGTTCATGGAAGCGTCCAGTGTAATTGCGGTGCCCACCAGTGCAGGAATCCCCAGAGTCCTTGCCAGAATGGCGGTATGGGAATTGGCGGAACCATGTACCGTAACAAAGGACAGTACCTTTGAGGGATCCAGCTGAACGGTTTCACTGGGCGCAAGGTCGTCGGCTGCCACAATGACCGGTTCCTCCGTTTGCAGAAGGCCGGCTTCCTGTCCGGATAAAATCACCAATACCCGTTCCGAAATGTCCCGGACATCTGCGGCCCGCCCCTTCATATAATCATCTTCCAGAGCAGCGAACATATTGACAAAATTATCTTCGGTCATAGCCAGGGCATATTCGGCATTTACCTGCTGGGTACGTATGATGTGTTCGGCAGATTCGATAAAATCATCGTCCTGAAGCATCATTTTGTGAGTTTCAATAATAGCGGCCCCGGCAGTTCCGATGGCGTCCCTGGATGCTTCATAGAGCCCCTGCAGCTGCCCGATGGCTGTTTGCAGCGCCTGGCGGAAACGCCTGATTTCCGCTTCCGCGTCTTTTACATGGACCCGCTTAATCGGCAGATCCTTTTTCTGATAAATCTGCAATTTTCCGATGGCGATGCCCTTATATACGCTTTTTCCCTTATATATATTCATAAAATGCCCCTTTCCAAGGCACAAACGGTGCGCTTGTCATTGTATCGTTACTGTTCACACCCAGGAGTGAACAGTAACATTGTATCACATATTTCATTTTTGTAATCGAATTTTTGATTGAAAATGACAGAAATTTCGTGTAAGATGAAACAAACAGATCGTAGAGGAGAATAGAAGCATGGATATCATTGCAAAACTGGCAGAAGAGCTGAACATTCGAAAAGGACAGGCTGAAGCTGCCGTCAAATTGATTGATGAAGGGAACACGATTCCCTTTATTTCCAGATACCGGAAGGAAGCCACCGGTTCTTTGAATGATGAGATATTGAGGAATCTCTTTGAACGCCTGAATTATCTCCGCAATTTGGAGGAGAAGAAAGAACAGGTGCTTTCCAGCATAGAGGAGCAGGGAAAATTAACGGAAGAATTGAAAAAGCAGATCCGGGCGGCGGAAACACTGGTCGTGGTGGAGGATTTGTACCGCCCCTACCGCCCCAAGCGGCGGACCCGGGCCACGATTGCCAAGGAAAAGGGATTGGAGCCCCTGGCCAATCTGATTTTGCTCCAAAGGACCCAGCGGCCCTTAGAGCAGGAGGCGGAAGAGTACCTCAATCCGGAGAAAGACGTGAATACTCCGGCAGAAGCCATTGCCGGGGCCATGGATATTTTGGCGGAAGGGATTTCCGATGAGGCGGATTACCGGAAATACATCCGGGAAGCTACCATGCAGGCCGGGAAAATTGTTTCTACGGCAAAGGATCCGGAGGCGGAATCTGTCTATGAAATGTATTATGAGTTTGAGGAGGGCATTGCAAAGCTGGCCGGGCACCGGATTCTGGCCCTGAACCGGGGAGAAGGGGAGAAGGTTTTAACGGTAAAGATCGAAGCCCCGGTGGAGCAGATTTTGCAGTATTTGGAGAAAAAAGTCATCACCAGGGACAACCCCCATACCACTCCGGTTTTGAAGGCGGCCATCGAAGACAGCTACAAACGGCTGATTGCCCCGGCCATCGAACGGGAGCTTCGAAACGAGCTGACGGAGCGGGCCGAAGACGGGGCCATCCGGGTGTTTGGAAAGAATCTGGAACAGCTTCTGATGCAGCCGCCCATTGCAGGACGGGTTGTACTGGGCTGGGACCCGGCGTTCCGTACCGGCTGCAAGCTGGCGGTTGTGGATTCCACCGGAAAAGTATTGGATACTACGGTCATTTATCCCACGGCCCCTCAGAACAAGGTGGCGGAGTCCAAGGCGGTTTTAAAAAAGCTGATTGACAAATATGATATTTCCCTGATTTCGGTGGGGAACGGAACGGCCTCCCGGGAATCGGAGATGATCATCGTAGATTTGCTGAAAGAAGTCAAAAAGCCCCTGCAGTATATCATTGTAAACGAAGCCGGAGCCTCCGTATATTCTGCCAGCAAGCTGGCAACCGAGGAGTTTCCGAATTTTGACGTGGGACAGAGAAGCGCGGCCTCCATTGCCAGACGTTTGCAGGATCCCCTGGCAGAGCTGGTGAAGATTGATCCGAAATCCATTGGGGTGGGCCAGTATCAGCACGATATGAACCAGAAGAAGCTAAGCGAAGCCTTAGGCGGTGTGGTAGAGGATTGCGTGAACAAAGTAGGTGTGGATCTGAATACGGCTTCCGCTTCCCTGCTGGAATATATTTCCGGTATCAGTAAGGTGATTGCCAAAAATATCGTAGCATACCGGGAAGAAAACGGAAGGTTTCTGACCCGTGCCCAGCTGCTGAAGGTGGGAAAGCTGGGCCCCAAGGCGTACGAGCAGTGCGCAGGCTTTATGCGGATCGCGGACGGAAAGAACCCTCTGGATGCCACCAGCGTCCATCCGGAAAGCTATGAGGCCACAAAGAAACTGCTGGAGAAGCTGGGATATGTACCGGAAGACATTAAGGGCGGCAAGCTGAAAGGAATTTCCCAAAAGATCGGCGACTATAAAAAGCTGGCAGCGGAGCTTGAAATCGGTGAAATTACCCTGCAGGATATTGTGAAGGAGCTGGAAAAGCCTGCCCGTGACCCCAGAGATGAGATGCCGAAGCCTATTCTGCGCACAGACGTATTGGAAATGAAGGATCTGACCCCGGGCATGATTCTGAAAGGAACGGTTCGGAATGTCATTGATTTCGGAGCTTTTGTAGATATCGGCGTCCATCAGGACGGGCTGGTTCACATTTCCCAAATCTGCGAGCGTTACATCAAGCATCCCCTGGAGGCAGTCAGCGTAGGGGATATCGTGGAAGTGCAGGTAATGAGCGTGGATTTGCAGAAGAAGCGGATACAGCTTACGATGAAGCTGTCATAGGTTTTTGGTAAAAAGCATAGCAGGTCACGAAGGAGAAGCAATGCAGGATACATGGAATGAAATTGAACAGCATGTGGCCAATTGTACCCATTGTCCCTTAAGCCGGACCAGGCATCGTCCGGTGATGGGACGGGGCAATCGGCAGGCCGATCTTATGCTGGTTGCCGAAGCCCCCGGAGCCCAGGAAGACCAGCAGGGAATTCCCTTTGTAGGACGTTCCGGGGAACTGCTGGACAGCCTTTTACGGGACTGTGGGCTGAGTAGAGAGGAAATTTATATTACAAACATATTAAAATGCCATCCTCCCGGCAACCGGGATCCCAAGGCGGAGGAAAAGGAAGCTTGCTTTCCCTATTTGAAATATGAAACTTTTCTTCTGAAGCCCCGAATCATCGTCTGCCTTGGCCGTGTTGCCGCCCAGCGTCTGATTTCGCCGGATTTTAAAATTACCCGGCAGCATGGCACCTGGACATACCGGAAAGACTGCGCCCTGACCGCGACCTATCATCCCTCGGCAATCCTGCGGGATCCTTCCAAATATGAGATTGTAAAGGCGGATTTCACAGAAATTGTAAAGAAACGGGCGGACTTTTGATTTAAAATATTTCGCAGTCCTGCAATATTGCAGATCGCCTGTGTGTGTGGCGTTGTTCAAAACAACCGCTCCGTCCTGCGTAAAGCAGCTGATCCGGGAAAACATAAGGGAACTGTAATTATTAACGCGAACAAATAAAAAGATGGCTTTTCCGAAGCAAGTTTCAATGAGAAACGTCCAACTCTTTTGATAAAGAATTGGACGTTTCTCGTTTTTGCATCTATACATCTATAATGCGGGATCTTCCCCATTTTGGTACCTCTGAAAAGATATATATAATTTGTAAGTGCTTTTTTTGATTAACCTACTGGAATCCAGTCACCGATCCATTCGTTCATAGAATAGTTAAATAAACGTTTGTGTAATTTCCCGTCTATCATTTTATAGCGCCAGTCAATTCTATCCATGAAAGGAGAGATGCCGTATTCGTCTGCTTCAGCAGCCTGTACGGTGCTGGGCACATCTCCTAACAGCCCTGCAGGGGCGGATAAGAAAAGCATTCCAAAGCAGCATAAAGGCAATAAAAATTTTAATCGTTTACTCATGTGTAACTTCCTCCTGTGATTTATATATTTTTAGATCCAAAAGCGAATCGTCAAGTTCATATAGTGTCTCCATATATGCGTGATTGACATATAAGTCATACCCTCCTGCTGGATTAATAATCAGGTAAGCATTTTCCTGGGTAATCTGAAATGAATCTTCCGCATTGTTATTGTCTATGTAATGTGGTTCAAATATAAACACCATGGAAAACAAATAAATTCCTACCATTAAAGCAGTAAATAAGAATTGCCGGCCGCGATTTGATTTCTGACGTTTTCCATCCTTGGCAATCATTTCAAATCTTTGATGCAGCAGGGTCGGCTCTCCTCTGCAAAAGGATATGGCCCAATGATTGCTCTGATCCTGTGCTCTTTTCAACATCAGTTCTATTACCTTAGTCAGGCATGCCATATAATCCAGCTTCTGCTGGTGGTCGGAACCGCCCACAATGTGCAGGTCGATCTGAATATCCAGTATTGCATCTACCTGGTTCCGAAGAAGCAGGGCAATTGGATTCCACCAGTATATCACGCATAAAATTTCGGCAAACAGCTTTTTCCATAAATCATGCCGGAAATAGTGGGAGGTTTCATGGCAGAGGATATAGTAAAGCTCTGCATGGCTCAGCCCGGATTGTCCCGGTGAATCCGATCCACCATCAAAGGACAGATAATCCGGCAGCAGAATGCAGGGACGGATAAACCCAAAAATACAGGGTGAAATATTGTCCGGGATCTGCAGCACCCAGAAACGGTTTTTCTTCCCACGGGAATTGCAAATGTACTGAAGCGTTTCGTCGATGGGCTGTCTCTTGGTGATGTTCTGACTTCGGCTGAAAACATACCTCCGGTAGCAGTGGAATTGAATCCATTTTCGGACGGCCATAACAATACTTCCCAGAAGCCATAAAATCAAAAAAATCTTCCAAACGGACAGCTCAATGCCCCAAAAGGAATAGGTCTTCTTGAGAAAGATCAGGCTGCGGGAGAAGAATTCCGGCAAAGGAATACTTTTGCTGTATATAATCTCAAAAGGAAATAAAAACCGTAATAAGATCAGCGTCAGATATCCCCAAAGCAGCCGATAGCCTACATCCGAAACGATTCCGGAGCGGTTTATAATAAACCATAACAACAGCAGTAATAGATTGCTGAATAGAAAAGACATTAATAACGTAGATAATGAAAAATGGATGAGCATGGCAGGTTTCCTCTTCTTGCATGTTTCATTTTTATCTTTTGTAATTCGGGTAAAGTGGGCTTAAAAATCATCCAAAAAATCGTATAATACGGTCAAATCGCTGTCCTTAAGGTTCTTCTTTTGGGTGTTCCCAAGCAGGGAAGCCAAAAGGGGCGATGTAGTAATATTAGACTGAAACCGCTGAAATTCGATGGACGTATTTCCTGCTG
Organism: uncultured Lachnospiraceae bacterium; assembly: GCA_910588885.1. GTDB lineage: Bacteria > Bacillota > Clostridia > Lachnospirales > Lachnospiraceae > 14-2. The sequence goes on along the minus strand of CAJUSQ010000009.1, from coordinate 18,305 downwards.
CCACCTGCCGGGAATCCTTGGTCGGCCGATAATTCCGGCAAAGGACGGTTCCGCTGTATACAATGTCGCAGACCTCAACCAGATTCCGATTCAAAAGCAGCTTCACTACAGCCTGAACGGTGTTGGCCTTCAGCGTCCCATTGCTGGCATCTACAATTTCAGCTACGGTCAGCGGCTTTTCAGAACTCCAGAGAATGGACAGGATATCCATTTCACGGTTTGTAAGAGCCAGTTCCGGCTTCTTCTTTCTGCCTCTGCTGTTTTCTTTCTTTGGCATTTCCTCCTCCTTTCTCCTTTTCAAATCCTTGAAAAGTATTATGTTATTCTTTTTCTCATTTTCTTGCACATGCTTCCCACTCAATGTCATTATAGCACTGATGCTCCAGGTAATCAATGACTTTCTTATAAAAAATAGGTAATATCATAGATAGGATAGTAATTTGCGAATAGAATAATTAATTATTCTACGTGATGTGATTTTAACTCAGCAATCAAAAAGGGAATACGGAGGAATTGGGCGTCAATTCTGTAGGAAGGAAAGCCGTCATTTTCAGGTTTCAGATACAGTATACTACTTGATCATTCAAAAATACAGTTTTTTGTAAAATAATCATATCTTTTGTCTGTCATGTAATCCCCTAAACCTGTTTTTCATTTAAGAAATACCACCCCTTTTTTGCGTACATGGCTGTGCCGCATCCGCATTTTATCGTTTGGCATAGAATTCGATCTTAAAATAAAGCGTGTTTTGGAATATATCAAAAGCTCATGAATGGCCGGATCATCAATAAAAGGGAAAGAAAAAAGCAGCTTCCCAGAAAAAGGAAGCTGCCAATGAATAAGAACATATGTTCTGAAATCGGATAGAACTTTTATTGATACCATATGCCGGATCTGTCAAAAGAATATCTGGTTCCGTCAATCCGCAAGGTCTCCCGACAGGCCATAGCGCCGCTGTCTTTCAGATAATACCAGTCACCGTCTAAAAGAATCCACCCGGTAGCCATGTCACCGTTTCCATTGAGATAATACCACTTGCCATCCAGGTATTGCCACCCGGTAGCCATATCGCCGTTTTCGTTGAGATAATACCATTTGCCGTTGACGAAAATCCACCCGGTGGCCATATCGCCGTTTTCATTAAAGTAGTACCAATGATTGCTGACGAAAGCCCATCCGGTAGCCATCTGCCCCTCTTCCAGCAGATAATACCATTGATTGTTGTAGAAAACCCAGCAGTTTTTCAACCGTTTTCCGTTTTCGTCGGAGTAGAACCAGTATGTGCGGTGATTTAAGGTATCTTTTGCCCAGGTATTGGGGCATAGGATGTCTTCTGCGGAGTAATCCTCCAGCACACGATAACCGATATACAAGTATTTTTCACCGTTTATTTCCATCCAGAGGGGATATTCGGCGAATATTTCTGTTCCTGGTGGCTCCCAATCATCAAGACGTTCGCCAGTGGCAGTGGAATTGCTCCCCGCATCCGTGCCTTCCGCAGCCAGAACCGGGGTTACAGCGAAAAGTACGCCGGCAGTGAAAAGTGCTGCGAGTGTAATCATTCTTTTTTTCATAAAATCGCTCCCTCCCATAAGGTTTAAGGATCTCTCATGCTTGTACAGTTAGGATACGCCCAGCTTCCCAACAAAAGGGAAGCTGGGATAAAAGGAGAACATATATTTAAAGTATACGTAAGGCTATTATTTATACCAAACCCCGGAACGGTTGAAGGAGTACCTGGTTCCGTCAATCCGTAAGGTCTCCCGACAGGCCATAGCGCCGCTGTCTTTCAGATAATACCAGTCACCGTCTAAGAAAATCCATCCGGTGGCCATATCGCCGTTTTCATTGAGATAATACCATTTGTCATCCAGGTATTTCCACCCGGTAGCCATATCGCCGTTTTCATTGAGATAATACCATTTGCTGTTGACGAAAATCCACCCGGTAGCCATGTCGCCGTTTTCATTTAAGAAATACCACTTGCCATTGACAAATTTCCATCCGGTGGCCATGTCGCCGTTTTCGTTGAGATAATACCATTTTTTGTTGACAGACTTCCATCCGGTGGCCATAGCACCGTTTTCATTGAGATAGTACCAGTTGTTGTTAACGAACGCCCATCCGGTAGCCATTCGTCCGTCTTCTAAAAGACGGTACCACTGGTTGTTGTAGAAAACCCAGCTGTTTTTCAAGCGTTTTCCGTTTTCATCGGAGTAGAACCAGAAGACGCGGTGCCCTTCCTCAACTAACATTTCCTGGCACCAGGTATTAGGGCAGAAAATATCTTGAAATGTACCATCCTCTAAAGTCCGATAGCCGAGATAAAGATATTTTTCCCCGTCTATTACTTCCCACCTGGGTTTTTCGCCAATCCATTCTGTCAGAGGCGGATCAATAATTTCTTCAGCTTCTTCGGTTGCACGAGTTTGATTGTTGGTATCCGTGCCTTCCGCAGCCAGAACCGGGGTTACAGCGGATAATACGCCGGCAGTGAAAAGTGCGGCAAGTGTGACCATTCTTTTCTTCATAAAATCGCTCCCTTCCATAAGGTTTATGGATCTCTTTTGTTTGTACCGTCAGTATACGCCGAAAAAATGTGAAATGCAATTACAATTCTGTTAAAAATTGTTATATTATTATTTCAGAAAAAAGGGGAAAATGAAATATATTGCAGAAATATTTCGGATATTTTTCCATATACTGTAACATTTGGCAGGAGAAAGAACAGCAGCTTCCCAACAGAAAGGAAGCTGCTGATAAAAGGAGAACATATATTTGAGATATAGGTAGGGCTATTATTTATACCAAACTCCGGAACGGTTGAAGGAGTACCTGGTTCCGTCAATCCGTAAAGTTTCCCGGCAGGCCATAGCACCGCTGTTTTTCAGATAATACCAGTCACCGTCTAAGAAAATCCATCCGGTGGCCATATCACCGTTTTCATTGAGATAATACCAGGTTCCGTCCAGGAGAATCCATCCGGTGGCCATATCACCGTTTTCATTTAAGAAATACCATTTGCCGTTGACGAAAATCCATCCGGTAGCCATGTCGCCGTTTTCGTTGAGATAATACCAGCTGCCATTGACAAATTTCCATCCGGTGGCCATATCGCCGTTTTCGTTGAGATAGTACCATTTGTCATTGACAAACTTCCACCCAGTAGCCATATCGCCGTTTTCATTGAAATAGTACCATTTGTTGTTGACGAAAGCCCATCCGGTAGCCATCTGTCCCTCTTCCAGGAGATAGTACCATTGATTGTTGTAGAAAACCCAGCTGTTTTTCATTCGTTTTCCATTTTCATCGGAGTAAAACCAGTATGTGCGGTAATTAAGGGTATCTTTTGCCCATGCATTGGGACAGTAAATACCTTCCTCGGAATAATCCTCTAATACGCGAAAGCCGAGATAGAGGTATTTCTCACCGTTTAATTCCATCCAGAGAGGATATTCAGCAAATATTTCTGTTCCGGGTGGATACCGCTCATCAAGTTCTTCGTTGGCATTGGATTCGTTTCCAACAGCAGTGCTTTCCGCAGCCAGGACTGGAGTTACAGCAGTTAATACGCCGGCGGTGAAAAGTGCTGCGAGTGTAATCATTCTTTTTTTCATAAAAACATCTCCTTAAATACTATATTGAATTTCATAAGTAACTTAGTTGTGATTACTTTCTAAGTTAAGCATTGTTTTGGGATTGAAAATATATCGTACATTATGGTAAATTTTCTATAGTAAGTGTAGGATTGTAAAGTTATCTCCAGTAGGTTCCAAAACCAACAAAATCTGTTCTATAAGATAATGGACTTACACAGGTTACGTTATGATAACTCGAAGCGTGTACAAGATAATTATCGCTGTCTAAATATCTTCCCATATAAAATGCAACATGGGAGACGCTTCCCTTACCAAAAAATGCTAAATCACCTGGCAAAGGAGAGGATATTTTGTGAGAGCCAGTGTATTGAGAAGCAGAAGTTCTTGGGATAGATATTCCAAACAGATAATGAATTTGCTGTGTATATCCAGAGCAGTCCACACCGTTTGTCAGGCTGTTTCCTCCATATTGATAACGATTTCCTACATACTTTAACGCTTCCTGTATCATCTGTGTTCCTGTATTGTTTACCCAGGCCCCGCTGGTTTCATCGCAATAATACCAGCCGCCTTCATTAATCCATCCTGTCAGCATCCAGCCGTCAGAATTACAGAAATAAGAAACCCCATTTACGGCAAACCATCCAGTCATCATTGCCCCGGTAGCCGGGTCACAATAATACCAATGGTCATAGTAGTAAAGCCATCCTGTATGCATCCAGCCTTGCCCATCAAAATAATACCATTTCCCGTTGATCAGTTCCCAGGCATTGGTAGAGTACCCACCGTCTGTATGCTGATACCACCAGCGGCCGTCTGCAGCTTGAATCCATGTTCCGGGGACATTTTGAAGAGCCAGCAGGCTGATGCCCTCATCCCCTTCGCTAACTGATGCGGTGGCCAGGGAAGTGTTTGCGATATCTAAGCTGGCCTGAAGCCCTTCTTCGCTCACTGGAATTACAATTGCATCCTCCATATCGTTACTGTCGGTTGGAACGGAAATAATATACCATTCTGCTTCATCATTTGCAGCGTCTTCTTCCGCTTCAATTTCAGAAGTAGGGATGGTTGCTTCGGGAGCTGCCTGTACAGGAATGGACATTCCGATTATGCTAGTGGCGGTTAATAGTGTTGCGATTAATTTTTTTCTTAATCATACGTGCATCCTTTTCTTTGGTAAGAATTGCCAATTTTAATAGGTGTGGGATTGGAACTGTTTAACGCATCTTTTCCACCTTCTTTCATAAAACAATGCAATCCTAGAAAAATTTTGATACTAATTGACAAACTATAGTTTGTCAAAAAAATTCGAATTAGCACTTTTTATTTTTTATAATATATTTATTTACAATTATTATAATCGAATAATTGTGGAATGTCAATTGAAATTGTAAAAAATTACAGCATTTTTCTAAACAAAGTTCCCATTTGATGTTTTGACTCGATGGACTGATGTAAGCTGCCATAAAAAGCAATAAAGAGATACACCCGTCAGTTGGTGCATATTCGTAGCCGCCGGATGTCTAAGTCATGCAACTTGATTACCAATTTATATTTCATTTTACTTATTGACATTTCTTAGCTGGACGCTTAAAAAATAACTGCCAGACCTCGAAAGAATCCGTCAGTTGGTGCAAAATTAATGTATGACCAAACACATTAACTTACAGAAAAATTATAGCCTAAATC
>CAJUSQ010000009.1:0-13007 GCA_910588885.1 uncultured Lachnospiraceae bacterium | reverse complement strand
AAACGATCATTCCGGAGGATGATTCTGTGCGGTTACTGAGTCAGTTTGTGGAGGTGATGGATTTGACTGACTTTATTCTACTATGGACGAACTAAAAGAACTTGAAGCCGAGATTATGCAGTTGGCGTAATCAGCAAAGTAATTAGCTGAGGTACATTTTTACTATAAAAACCGGAAAAATTTGATTTCAGTTTAGTAAACAACCACAAATCGGCGGAATTCTCAATATATAAGGGAGAAACTATTTGACAATACTTTAACACAGTGATAAACTGAATTCAGTGTCGAACCTAAGAAAGAGGTGAAGAAATGACAATGCAGCAAACAGACATCAGCAAAGTACGTGCATCCGTTCTTCAACAATTAGGGAGCAGGGTTCTGATTCAGTTGGATCGCGGCCGCCATCGGGTGGATGTACAGGAAGGGGTCATTCAAGGGGCTTATCCCAGTGTTTTTACCATTTTAGTGAACGACGAGGGGCAGGAGAACCCGCAGATCATGTCTTTTAGCTATGCGGATATTCTGACCAGAGATATACGAATGAAATTATGCTGACAGGAATAAAACTCTTTGATTCTGAATAGAATGTTTCAAAAGTATTCAGGATTGGAGAGTTTTTTGCTGTGGAATTAATGAAAAAATACATACATATGAATCGGGAAAAAGGGAGGGCCGCCAGCCAGATTACACTGGATGACGATTTTAATGTGCCGGACAGCAAGCCGGATGTGATGCGTCTGATCCAGGAAAAAGGCGAAATTAAAATCGAAGAAGCCAACCTTACGGCAGGTCACATCTGGCTGAAAGGCGTTTTGAAATTCCAGATTTTATACCGCAGCGATGTGGAGGAACGGAAAATCAACAGCTTTACCGGAGAACTGCCTTTTCAGGAAAGCCTGGCGATAGACGGGATTAACGAATATGATACGGCAAAGCTCCGGGGACAGATGGAAGATTTAACGGTCAGCATTATCAATTCCCGGAAATTAAGCGTGAAAGCCCTGGTACAGCTTTCGGCTTTCGTAGACGAAATTGCGGATGAAGAGATTGTCACGGATGTGGAGCGGGAAGAAGGCTGTGAAACATTAATCCGAAATCGGACTATGATGCAGCTGTTTCATGCAAAGAAGGACACCTGCCGTTTTAAAGAAGAAATCGTACTGCCCTCCAACAAGCCAAATATCCGGGAGGTATTGTGGAAAAGCGTACAGCTTCGGGGCGTGGAGATCCGGATGCTGGAAAATCAGATTCAGGTAAAGGGGGAAGCCCTGGTATTCGTCCTGTATTTGGGAGAGGAAGAGGAAGAACGGCTGCAGTGGCTGGAATCCGCCCTGCCTTTTACCGGAGTGGTGGAATGCAGCGGCTGCAGTGAGGACATGATATTGGATGCGGCCTATGAGATCGCAGCCATTGAGCTGGAGCCCAAGCCGGATTATGACGGTGAAGTCCGGATGCTGCATTTGGAACTGGTATTGGAACTGGATATCCACATCTACCAGGAAGAGGAAGTGCAGATGCTGGAGGATTTGTATGCGGTCAACTGCCGTCTGCAGGCTGAATATGAATCGGCGGTATTTGAAAAGCTGCTGATTAAGAATTTTTCAAAATGTAAGGTATCCGACCGGATGACCATTGGGGAGAACCAGGAAGGGATTCTGCAGCTGTGTACCAGTGAAGGCTTCATTTCCATCGACCAGACGGAAATCGTAGAAGACGGGATTCAGGTGGAAGGCACTTTAAGCGTCCAGCTGCTTTACATTACCTCGGATGATAAAAATCCGCTGGCTTCCATGCGGAATATGATCCCCTTCCACCATACGATCGAAGCGCCGGGCATCACGGCCAATTCCCGGTTCCAGCTGGAAGCATGTTTGGAACAGCTGACGACGGTGATGGTGGATTCTACCCAGGTAGAAGTGAAGGCCGTAATAGATTTGAACAGCATTGTTTTTGAAAAAACGCCCATTGCCCGGATGACCGAAGTAACGGAAGAACCCCTGGATATGGAAGCCCTTCAGGACAGCCCGGGAATTATCGGCTACATCGGCCGGGCCGGGGATACCCTGTGGAATATTGCAAAAGAAAACTATACGACGATTGCGGATATCAAAGAAACCAATCATTTGACCGAAAATACGTTGAAAAACGGACAGAAAATTTTGATTATCAAAACAGTTGGATAAATGCGGGGATGTTCCCTTACAAATTACTGTTCACGCCTGGGCCGTGCACTGCCCTGCACGGCCACAAGCCAATACAGTAAGCCTTACAATTATTTTACATTTATTTCCCGGGATTTACGGTTGCCTGTCAAAATTTTTGATGTTATACTGAACATAGTAATATTTTAAAGGAAAAGAGAAGGGCATGGCTAGGCGGTAGTTTGGGCGGCGGTTCGGAAGAAGCGGAACTACGGAAAGTTCCATCCTTAGGGAGATTCGAACCGCACCATGCTGTTGAATGAGAGGCAGGATATATAAGAATGATAAGAAAAGAAAAACAAAAGCGGATTGGGAAAGCGGTCCTGGCATTTGCGGTCATACTTGGGATGATGCGGGTACCTGCAGTTTTGGCAAGCAGTATCAACGAAGCCAACCAGAAGAAGGAGGAGGCCGAGAACGGCCTGAATGCAGCCAATAGCGATATCAGCCAGATTGAAAACGAACAGTCCCGGCTTCAGGGAGAGATCAATTCCCTGGATGCGGAGCTGGTCAGCGTAATCATGAACTTAAGCATTCTGGAAAATGAGCTTACGGCCAAGGAAGCGGAGCTGGTACAGGTACAGGCCGATTTGGTACAGGCCCAGGAGGATGAGGACAAGCAGTATGAAGCAATGAAAATGCGCATCCGCTTTATGTACGAACGGGGAGACAATGCTTTTCTGACGTCTCTGCTGGAATCCAGAAGCATAACGGATTTCTTAAACCGTGTGGAATATGTGAATGAGGTGTACGAATACGACCGGAATCTTTTGACAGCCTACCAGGATGCGAAGCAGAAGGTAGCGGATTTGGAAGTTCAGGTACAGAGTGAAATTGCGGAGATGGAAGAGGTTCAGGAGAATTACCAGGAGGAACAGGCCCGTTATGAAACAGTAATTGCTCAGAAGAAGTCTCAAATGTCTGATTTTGATACGAAGCTGGCAAGTGCGAAGCAGCTGGCGGCACAATATCAGGCGACGATCGACCGCCAGAACGAAATTATCCGCCAGGAGGAAGAACGTATCCGGAAGGAAGAGGAGGAGCGGAAGCGGCGGGAGGAAGAAGCCCGCAGACAGCAGGAAGCGGAAGCCCGCCGGGCGGCTGCCAATAATAATGCAAACAACAGTTCGAACAATAATTCCGGCAGCAACGGTTCTGCAAATAGCGGGTCCGAAAGCGGCGGGAGCGGAGGAAGCTCCTCCGGCGGAAATATGAATCCGGATTTTACCACCGGGGTCAGCGGAAGTGCCGTGGTGAATTATGCCTGTACGTTTATCGGGAAGCCCTATGTCTGGGGTGGGACCGATCCCAATACCGGGGCGGACTGCAGCGGCTTTATCCAATATGTATACCGGAATTTCGGGATTTCCCTGCCGCGGAGTTCCTATGAGCAGCTTACCGCCGGAAAAGAAGTCAGTTATGCGAATGCACAGCCTGGGGATATTATCTGTTACAGCGGCCATGTGGCGATATACATGGGCGGCGGTCAGATTGTCCATGCCAGCAACTCGGCGCCCTATCCGGCCGGAGGTATTAAGACCGGAAGTGCGACGTACCGGACGATTATTTCCGTGCGGCGTGTATTGTAAGTCCCGAAGGATGATTGCGGCGGAAGGGCCTTGTAATATTTCTGTGGAATAATTTTAGGACAAAATAATGCGCCAGCTTTCCAGAAGCCGTTCCAAGGAGTAGGCGGCATTGGCCGGGCTGGTGGAAGGAAGCTTATGAATGGGCATGTTGGTTTTCGGCAGAAGATATCTGTCGTAGAGCTGACATGCCTTTGCGCCGTTTCCGTAGATTCGTTCTACGGCACTTCCGGAAAGCAGGGATGGAACGTCCGCCGGGACAACATCTTTGATGGAAGTGTCGGAGGAACCGATGATTGCGCAGCTTGCAATGACATCCCAGACGGCGATGCCGTTAGAGAGCAGTAGTTCCTTTTTTTCCGGGACAGAAACCGGGAGGGGGCTGTCCGTAAGAGCGGCCAGGACTTTCCAGAACCGGTTTTGCGGATGACCGTAATAGAACTGTTGTTCTCTGGATTTTACGGAAGGGAACGTGCCCAGGATCAGGACACGGGAATTTTGATCAAATACAGGTGCGAAAGTATGGGTGTGGGTTTCGTATTCTGACATGGTGAATCCTTTCTCCGGCAGCAGGCTTTTTACAGAAAAGCCCGGCTGTCCGAATCGTGAAATGATGGTGTATGGTAAAACATGACAGGCCGCCGGGAAGATCACGGCAGGTCAAACGGGGATCATTTTTATTATATTTTCGAAGAAAGGAAAATGCAACAGCGGAATTGCGTTCAAAGAAATTTCGTGATAGAATTAGGAAAAGCAATGAGAGGAGAAATGATTATGCAGATGGAACAATTGCAAAAAGATATGATCGCAGCGATGAAGGCGAAGGACAAGACCAGGAAGGATGCCATTTCCGCCCTGGTATCCGCAGTGAAGAAGGTGGCCATAGACGAAGGCTGCCGTGACAACATCGGCGAGGAACTGGTAAACCGTGTAGTATTGAAGGAGATCAAATCCGTAAAGGAACAGATTGATACCTGCCCGCCGGAACGGACAGACCTGCTGGAGGCATATCAGGCACGGTATGCAGTTATGCAGGAATACGCCCCGGCGCTGCTTTCGGCGGAAGAGATAAAGGCGGTGATCCTGGAGAAGTTTTCCGAGGTTGCAGCCACAAAGAATAAGGGCATGATTATGAAAAGCGTAATGGCCGAGTTAAAGGGTAAGGCAGACGGAAAAGTGATCAGCGAAGTAGTGGGCGAGCTGTGCAAATAATCGGAAAAGGCAGGTGGCAGGAATGGAACGTTCCCCAATGACGACCTTATGCTATATTGAACGGGAAAACCAGTATCTGATGCTGCATCGTACAGTGAAGAAAAACGATGTCAATAAAGATAAATGGATCGGGGTAGGAGGCCATTTTGAAGGGAACGAAAGCCCGGAAGAGTGCCTGCTGCGGGAGGTACAGGAGGAAACCGGACTTTTGCTGGAGTCTTATCGGTTTCGTGGAATCGTTACTTTTCTCTGCGACGATTATCCGATTGAATATATGTGCCTGTATACGGCGGACTGCCCCCAAGGGGAACTGAAGGACTGCCCGGAAGGAAAGCTGGAATGGGTGGACAAAGGAAAGCTGGAGGAACTGGAGCTCTGGGAAGGAGATAAGATTTTCTTCCGGCTCCTTGCAGAGGATGCCCCCTTTTTCTCCCTGAAAGTGGAATATGAGAAAGGAATTCTGCGCGGAGCGGTTTTGGACGGGCGCAGGATTGTGTAATACCGGGGGATTGCAGTCAGAAGCCGATAAATCAGTCATAAGGAAAAAAATTCCCTCATACAATGTAAAAAAGCATGTATGAGGGAATTTTCTTGAAAGGCTACATAGAAGAGCGGGCGGTGGAAATCGCCAATTATATTATTGAAGAAAATGCTACGGTCAGACAAACTGCGAAGAAGTTCGGGATCAGTAAGAGTACGGTACATAAAGACGTAACCGAACGTCTCATACAAATCAATCCGGCTCTGGCCCGGGAAGCCCGGAAAGTGCTGGATGTCAATAAGTCGGAACGGCATATCCGGGGCGGACTTGCTACGCGGGAAAAATACCAGCACATGGAGCATAGATAAAAGGGCGCTGTCGCATGAAATGATGAAAATCATAAATGCGGCGGCGCTTTTTCTATTATTTGTATTTTACTGTATACAAGAAAATACAAAAGAGGAATCATGTGTTTCCATGAATAGTCCCCCATATTATTTCCAGAATTATATAATAATATCATCAAAGGCATAAGCCCTGATATGATGAAAATATAGGAGGAGAGGTTTCATGAAAAATCAAACAACAGAAAAAACCGGAATCAAGTATTTACTTGCAGCCCTTGGGCCGGGCATGATTCTGGCGGCAACCAGCATAGGGCCCGGTTCGATTGTATCCTTTACCAACACAGGCGCCAACTTTGGGTATACCCTGATTTGGTGGGTCATTGCAATTTTAATATTCCGGGCGGTTTTTACTTTTGCAATGAATAAGTATACGGTTGTAACCGGAAAACCGATTATGGTGGGAATCCGGGAAAACTACGGCCCGGTATGGGCAGTACTGGCAGGCGTTTTTGCCTTTGCGGGGCAATGCGTATACGGAATCGGGAATGTGATTGGGGTAGGTCTGGCGTTTTTGATTCTGTTCCCCTTTATCCCTTTGAAAGTGGGAGCGGTAATCGGCCTTCTCATCTGTGGCCTTTTGTACTTTATGAAAGGGCTGTATCAGAAAGTAGAAGTTTTTATGAAAATATTAGTGGCGATTATGGTTGTGATTTTTGTCATTTCCTTCCTGGCCACGTTGGGAATTCCCTATGACGGAACCGTGTCTCACAGCTTCTTCGGAATGCCGGCCGGAGCAAAAGCCATGATGCTGTCTCTGATGGGGACAACGGCTTCCCTGGGAACCGTGGCCTATGGTTCCTCCCTGGCCAAGGAAAAAGGTTATCGGACGGAGGACCTGAAAAAAGGCGGACTGCTGGCGGACGTGATCGGCGGTGTTGCAGTGATCGGAATTATTTCCGCTGCCTGCTACTTCGTGGGAGCCAACCTGTTTCCCGGCGCCCCCATTGGGACAGGCATGGATTTGGCCTTGGGGTTGTCCGGACTTCTGGGAGCCTTTATCCGCCCGGTTTTTGGCATTGCCTTCCTTGCGGCCGCACTTTCTTCCGAAATGATGGCGCCGAAGCTGGGGATTAACCTTCTGCTTCAGTCCCTGAATAAAGAATCCGGAATGGAGAGCAAGACGGAAAATGTTGTTTCCATTGTCATGCTGCTGTTTGCCCTGGCCGTGGTGTTTGCCTATGGCGGAGTTCCGGCACAGCTTCTGACCCTGGCTCAGATTGGCGGCGTAATCAATACCCCGATTCTGGGAATCCTGACTATATTTCTTCTGAACAAAAAGGAAGAAATGGGAGAGCAGAAAACCCATATTGCCTTTACGATTGCGTTGGTGGCTTCCTACCTGGTAGTTTTATATATGGTAGTGAATAATATTATTACAATTGTAAGAGGATTCCTTGCATAGAAGCAGGAGTTGAATCGGTTTGGAATAAAATGGAGGATAGGAAAAATGTATGATCTTGTAATAAAAAACGGACTTGTTTATCAGGAAAAAGAGTTCTACCCCTTGACGATCTGCGTCAAGGGGGAAAAAATCGCGGCGCTGGTAGACCCTTCCGAGGAGGTAGAAGGGGCACAAACCATTGACGCGGCCGGAAAGCATGTGCTTCCGGGATTTATCGACCCCCACTGCCATTTACGGGAACCGGGACTGACGCAAAAAGAAGATTATTATACCGGAACCTGTGCGGCAGCCCATTCCGGAATTACCATGGTGTTTCCCCAGCCCAATACGAAGCCGGTGCCTTCCACGCTGGAAGCATATCAGATGCAGGTAGAAGCGGGAACACAGAAAGCAGTAGTGGATTTTAATCCCATCGGAAGCCCTCTGGGGGATTCCGAATCCGTGAAGCAGATTTCAGAAGCCGGGACCATGTGGTTTAAAATTTTTGAAAAGGTAGCGACCTATCCGTATAACACTACGGCCGGGACCCTGGACACCCATCGGATTTACGAAGCGTTCAAAGATTGTAAAGCCAACGGCAAGTTTTGCTCTGTCCATCCCTTTGACAAATATTTCTTTGACGCGGCGGTGGAAGAAGTGAAGGCGGAAGGCAAGGAAGTAACGCTGAAAAACGTCCGCCATAAATGGTACAGTGACGAAGAAATGACAGGCGCCGCCTATCAGCTGGCCTATTATGCAAAAAAAGCGGGGCTGAAGTGGTATGCCATGCACTGCTGGATGCCGGGATACATTGACCTGGTTCGTATGTTGAAGGAAAAGGGGGAAATGACAATTGTTTCTTCCTGCGAATACATGCCGGCCATCCATGCCTCCGACGAAATCTGGGATATCGAGAATCAAAAATTTATCTATATCAATCATGATGCGGCGCCGGATCTGGACAAGATTTGGGAAGGGATTCAGGACGGTACCATTGATATGATGGGATCTGATCATGCACCTTGCAGGCCGGAAGAATATAACCCGGAGGATGCCCTTCATACCAGTGCAGGCTTTGCAATGCTGGATTACTATGGGCATCTGCTGGTCAGCCATGTGCAGGAAGGCCATTACTCTCTGCAGAAATTGGTGGAAATTTCCTCCGAAAACTGTGCGAAAGCCTTTGGGCTTTACCCCCGGAAAGGATCGAATCTGGTAGGGACGGATGCTGATTTTACGATTGTGGATTTAAAGGAAGAATGGGAAATTACGAAAGAAGACAAAGTATACACCAAGACCCAGACCATTCCCTATGTAGGCCGGAAAATGCATGGAAAAGTAACCCAAGCCGTTGTTCGGGGACGCGTAGTTATGAGCGACGGAATCGTAGATTGTGAACCGGGCTACGGCAAGTATATCCCTGCAGCAAAAGCAGAGAATGTCAAATGACCTGTGAATGGATTGCGTCAAAACCGGAGGTAGGAAAATGGAAAAAATATTACGCCAAATAGAAGCCCTGCTTTCCAGGGAAGGCATGTTTGACCGATGGCTGCAGGTGGAAAAGGCCCTTGCCAATGCCCAGGGGAAATTAGGAATGATTCCCAAAGACGTTGCGGCGGATATTGTAAGCCATGCAAAAGTGGAATGTCTCGCAATGGAAAAATATGACGAGCTCTACCAAAAGACCGGCCATCCCATGGTATCCATGCTCCGGCTTCTGGAAACAGCCGTAGGCGGTGAAGCGGGCCAGTACATCCATCTGGGTGCGACGACCCAGGATATTATTGATACGGCCATGGTTCTTGCACTGAAAGGGACCTTAGAAGCGGCAGAACCCGTCCTTGGGGCCATGGGCCGGGCGGCCTGCCGCCTGGCGGAAAAATATGCCGATACCCCCATGATGGGCAGGACCCATAATGTGCAGGCGCTGCCGATCACCTTTGGCTATAAAGCTGCGATTTGGGCAAGCGAATTGTACCGTTGTATGGAACGGCTAAGAGAAAGCAGGAAACGGATCCTGGCTTTGCAGATGTCAGGGGCCGTGGGCTCCCTGGTTTCCTTCGGGGAATACGGGGAAAAAATACAGGAATTAATGGCGGAAGAACTGGGGCTTTCGGTCCCGGACATCTGCTGGCATGCTTCCCGGGACAGATACGGGGAATTTGCGGTTCAGGCCGCGCTGCTTGGCGCCTGCGCCGGACGGATTGCGAAAGAAGTCTATGAGCTTATGGGGACGGAATACGGGGAACTGTCGGAATACTGGGGCGCGGGACGGGTTGGTTCCTCCACGATGCCTCATAAAGTGAATCCTACCAACACCCAGCACATTCTGGCAAAAGCATCCCATCTCCGCTATGGAGCGGCAGAAATCATGGAACTGATGCTGGTTGACCATGAACGCAATATGCAGCATTTTATCGGAGAGCGGACGAAAATGGAACAGATCTGCCTGTATACGGCAGAAGTACTGGATCGTGGCTGTGAGCTTTTGGAAACCCTGATTGTGCAGGAAGAAAATATGCGCCGGAATCTGAACCGGCTTGGCGGCCTGACACAGTCCGAGCATATTATGCTGGAATTGGGCAGAAAAATCGGAAAACAAAACGCCCATGAGAAAATCGGGAAAATCGCGGTACACACCTTTCAGGAACACCTGGATTTTGAAGAAGAACTATGCAGCCGGGCGGAAATCACCAAGGACCTTCCGGCAGAAGAGATCCACGACCTGCTGAATCCCTTGGCGTACCTTGGAAAATGCCCGGAAATGGCAGTCCGTGTATCCCGGGAATTGATGGAAAAATTTAGCGGGAAGGTTTTTCAATGAAATCTAACAGGCCGGTTTTTCAACAGAATTTTAGCGGGCCGGTTTCTTTTCATCTAAAAATTTGCCGATCAGCATATTCATATATTTATTGACATGCTCCATATTCCGGAGCTTGTAATTGCCGATGTATTCCTTGTTATTTTCGATAATTGCCTTCAGAAGGTCCCGATGGTTCTGGACATAATTTTCTTCATATTTATAAAGCAGGATGTTGTTGGCAATGGTCTTTTCCCGGAATTCCAGGCGGCGGGTGATTTTAATCAGTTCCGTATTGCCCGTTGCCTGGATTAATAAGGAATGGAACTCCACGTTATTTTCAAACTGCGCGTGAGGGTCGGAAAGCGTGTCCCCTCTTCGCAGGTTGGCTTCCAGCTGCATCAGCAGAGCCCGTGGAATCCGTCCCTCCAAAAAATCAATGGCCAGGTTGCGCAGCCACTCCAGGACCTCCAATGTATCCAAACATTCGTTCAGTTCAAACTGCCGGACAATTGATCCCCGTAAATGGTCGGAAGTCACAAATCCCTCGTATTCCAGACGTTTGATCGCCTCCCTAACCGGGGTACGGCTGACGTCGAACCAATCCGCCAGTTCTTCTTCCTTCAGACGATAGCCGGGAGGAATCGTACCGTTGGCAATGGCTTCCTTTAACGTGCAGTATAAAAGGTCGCTGACCTGCTTTTTTTCACCTATGGAATTCCGGATATGAAGTAGTTTTTCCAGCATACGGGACCGCCTCCTTGCAACCAGCTTATTTGTAAAATACATTTGCTCCTAATTATAGCAATTTTAATGGGAAAATTCAACAAGGAAAGTCCTGTAATATTGGAAAACAAAAGAATTTTTAACATGGAAAACAAAGCATATTTGCAGAAATGCATTTTTTTGCATACAAAAAAATACAGAAAAGTACAAATAAGTACAAAAAGGAAAGGGATAGGAAAGTATGAGTGCGATAAGAATCACAGCGATGGTTTGCGAACAGAAAAAGCTGGCCCCGGATATTTACAGTATGTGGATTTCCTGCGGACAGATCGCAAAGGAAGCTCTTCCAGGGCAATTTGTAATCCTGTATTGCAAGGACAGTGCAAGAAAGCTGGGACGTCCCATCAGTATTTGTGAGATTGACCGGGAAAAGAACCGGCTGCGTATGGTATACCGTGTAGCCGGAAAAGGGACGGAAGAATTTTCCAAATGGAAGGAGCAGGAAAAAATTACGGTTTTCGGCCCTCTGGGAAACGGCTATGGAGCGGCTATGGATTTTGCGGTAAGTGTTCCACCGGTATCCCGTCACGGGATTTTGGTGGCAGGGGGGATCGGCATCCCGCCCATGCTGGAATTGGCCAAACAGCTTCCCGGAAAAGTAACGGCGGTGCTGGGCTACCGGGATTCCGATATGTTTTTGAAAGAAGATATGGAAAAATATGCGGATGTTTGGATTGCTACCGAGGACGGTTCTTACGGAACCAAAGGAAATGTGCTGGATGTTTTGAGACAGGAAAACATTTCCGGCGATTTCATTTGTGCCTGCGGCCCTAAGCCGATGCTGAAAGCCCTGCAGGGGTATGCGGAAGAAAAGGAGAAAAACGCCTGGATGTCTCTGGAAGAGAAAATGGCCTGCGGCATTGGCGTATGCCTGGGCTGTGCGGTACCGATTCGGACGGATAACGGCATAGAATATAAACGGGTCTGCAAGGACGGGCCGGTATTTCAGGGTAAGGAGATTGTATTTGATGAATAAAGAGATTACGTTAGGAAGAATAAAATTGACAAATCCTGTTTTGGGAGCCTCCGGATGCGTGGCCCACGGCTATGAACTGCAGGATTATACCGATCTGAATAAAATCGGCGCGTTTTCCATGAAAACCGTGACTTATGAGCCGAGACCGGGAAATCCGCCGCCGCGGATCTGCGAGACGGCCAGCGGGCTGCTGACTTCGATTGGCCTGCAGAATCCGGGGATAGCACAGTATTTGAAAGAAGAGCTTCCGGAAATAAAGAAAGCATGCAGGCCGGAACAGATTATAATCAGTATCGGCGGAAATGAAATCGAAGACTACGTAGCGGTAGCGGAAAAAATCGCCGAAGAATGCCGGCCGGAAGAAATAGCAGCCATTGAAGTAAACGGGGCCTGCCCGAATGTAGCCCATGGGGGCGGTGTCATGAGCGCCGCTCCGGAAACGATGTATCAGGTCATTGAGGCAGTAAAAAAAGCAGTTCCCTTTCCTATAATAGGAAAAATGAACACGAATTTTGAAATTTACGGAGAAGTGGCCCAGGCGATAGAAGCGGCCGGGGCGGATGCCGTTTACCTGGTCAGCACGCCGATGGGGATGCATATAGACATCCGAACCGGGAAATCTGCCATCGGAAATAAAAAGGCGCCTGTTTCCGGTCCGGCAATTCTGCCGCAGGCCATTCTAAAGACCTGGGAAGTTTATCGGAAAGTGAAGATCCCGATTATCGGAAGCGGAGGCATCTATACGGCAGAAGCCGCAATTGAAACCATGATGGCCGGGGCTGCGGCGGTGGGAATCGGCAGCGCACAGTTTATAAATCCCAACGCAGCCGTTGAAATTCTGGAGGGCATGGAAGGATATTGCCAAAGCAGGGGGATCGAAAGCTTTTCGGACTTGGTTGGTTTCGCCCATAGAGTGTAAGGCTGAATCGATAGCCCTTTGAAAAGCGGTTACTTTTAAATCCATTTTAAAGCTGTTTCGTGTAAATAGGAATTTGCCCATTTGAAATGCCGTTGATACAGGTCTGTGCAGCAATGTACAGACCTGTATCAATAGTAAGAAGAGCTGCATTTGTTGCCGTTCACTCCTGGGCCGTGCGCTGCACGGCCACAGGCCAATACAGGAATGGGGACAGAATCCGGCCTCTTGCCGTAAGGCAACTTTAAATAGGCCGGATTC
>CAJUSQ010000008.1:45166-46645 GCA_910588885.1 uncultured Lachnospiraceae bacterium | reverse complement strand
AGAACATACGATTGTTATGATAAAAAAGAACACATGTTCTTTTGGCGTATTATTGAAACAAAGTATGAAAGGTTTGGGATCGGCTATTTGGATTTTATTTTTGGAGAGAGGAACGCATGTTTTTTGAGCTTGAGAATTCAGAAACGAATCCCGAATGGAAGCCTGGGGGAGTCGGTATGGGAAGGATCAATGCAGGAAGAGTTCGGATTTATAAATTTAACTCATTTAAGACTTTTACAGACCGTGAGAGTGGGATTTACAATGATAAAACGAAGAATAGCTCCGCATTGTCAGAGGCTATTCGTAAGAATACGGAAGCCAGGAGAATTGACCGTAAATATTTGAAGGAAGAGTATGAAGTTGCTGTTTTTGAGAATGATGTGATAAGGCTTGCACTACAAGACCGGGGGATCGAAAAGGCCGATGATCAGCTGTTGGATGAAATTGTATATCTGGAAGTTTATCACAATGAGATCCTGCGGCAGATTTTGAATCAGGGGGTATACGTAGGCGGCAGGGAATATCTGCTGTTTGCCGCGACGGCCGGGCAGGTCAGGAATACTACGGTGACTCTTATGAGAAAGGATTTTTATGAAACCCATAAAGGCTGTTTAATGGCAGGTTTGTCCCTGGACCGAATGAATACCCATAGAAATCAGTATAAGAAGGAAATCGGGATGAATGTGGGGAAATATTTATCCTATCGTGCGCTGCCGTTATCTTCAAGCGTCTGTCCGGAGCATAAGATTGATCTGGAACGATGCATGGTGGTGAAGGGGATGGAAACGATCATTGCGGATCGTGTGAAGTTCGTGGATATTCGAAAGGACGGAAATGGGCAATGCTACGTTGCGGATACGCCAAAGGGGTCTGGGGTCAAGAAGATTCGAATCGAACATACGGACGGGGCCGGGATGTTCCTTCCGGGTGAATTGCCGTTAAGCTGCCAAATCAGAGGGGGCTATTTTAAAGGGGCCATGTTCCCGTTTGATTTCAGGATGTTTATAGACCAGGTGGCGCAAAATTCCGTGATTCCGGATGCATGGGGGAATATGGTAGACGTAAAGAAAGCGGATATCCGGTTCATTTTTACCGCAAGCCAGCTGAAGATGTGGAAGGAATACGATTCCTGGGAGGAATACAAGAAGGAATTCCGAACGCATGGGTTAAGCCTGACGATTAATTCCTATGGAAATCCGGTGAAAGAAACAGTGCCCCTTGCCTATCAGTATTTACAGACGCTCCCGTACAATACGGATATTTCAGGACTTTGCAGAGGTGCAATGGAAGATTTAAACAGCCTGAAAACGGATTTTGAGTATGTGAAGCGGGAATTAGGGCTGACGAATGATGCGGTTACGGACGAGGATCACAGGGAAGCGTTGGAGGATTTGGAATCGAACGGCGGGAATGGAAGCCGGAAAAGGGGGAACTCCTATCTTGCGAAAGCGCTGGATTTATACCCCGCCCTTATTTATG
>CAJUSQ010000008.1:18401-45156 GCA_910588885.1 uncultured Lachnospiraceae bacterium | reverse complement strand
GTAAGAAAGGATATATGGGCGGTAAGCTGCCGGTCAGAGGGTATTATTGTTATATCGCCCCTGATTTGTACGCATTTTGCGAATATTTGTTCCTGGGTGAGAAAGATCCCCAGGGACTGATACCGAAAAATTATGTATATAATCGGTATTATGATGAATACCGGGAGATTGAGAATGTAATATGTTTGCGCAGCCCGCATCTATCCGGATATGAATATGCGAAGCGCAAATTGATGCATTCCGACCAGTGCAGGAAATGGTTTGGGGCCATGGAGAGCGATACGGTGGTATCCTGTCACGATTTGATTTCAAAGTCGCTGCAGTGTGACTGGGACGGGGATGAAATCCTGATCAGCCCCGATGAAAATTTGTACCGGGCAGCGGAGCCGTTGCCGGAGGAACCCTTGTATTATGAAATGCAGAAAGCAAATGCCCGGATCATTGATCAGAAAGCGATTTATGATACCCTGGTAAAGGGCTTTGACAACAATGTAATCGGGGAAGCCAGCAATGCAATCACAAAGCTGTGGAATTCCCCGAAGCGGAAAACCAATCCACTGGAATATGACGATGCCGTCAATGTTTTTTGCGCTTACTCCAATTACGCCATTGACTTTCCCAAGACCGGAAAGAACCTTGCATTGGGGGAATATGAGCAGCTGTATCGGGATTTAATCCCGCCGGAAGACATCCGGGAACGGATGAAGCCGCCCAAAGTAAAATATCCCCAGTTTTTCAAATATGCCAAAGGCAGGAAAAATAATCTGGAAGGGTATACGGACAGCCCAATGGACCGCATTGCAAAATATATTGAAACACGGACCGGAAGAAAACGCTATTTGTATTTTGACGGCGGCAAACAGGAATTGCCGAAGTTTGATTACCGTATGCTGATGAATAATGAAAGAAAGCCGGGAACCGAAGCGGCGCCATTGTATGAAGTGAAGCGGTCGGACCGGAGATATGAATTGCTTTACAATGTTTTGAACCGCAGGAAGAAGAGAAAGAAAGCCATATGCAGGGAGATCCAGAAGGAACGCAGAATGCACAACAGAGATACAAATGAAATTACGGCAGAATTTGATGTATTTCATTATCATTGCGTCCGGGAAATAAAAGAAATATTTACGGACACAAAAGGGTTTTTTAATGTGAACCTTGCGGTAAATGCCATGATTGATATGGAATATAACCAGCCTGCATTTACTTCCACAAGCAAGGATATTCTGTGGAAATGCTTTGGGCATGTCATAATTGACAACATGAACCGGAATCTGAAAACCGGAATAATAGTGAAAGAAAGGCCGAGGATGGCATACCGCAAAGGGGTCGCAGGGGATGCCCGATTGGATCGGGCAATTTCAAAACGGCTGGAGAGAAAGAGTGTAATCATTTCCCAAGGGGATCTGGATTTTATGGAAGCTGTTTTGAAAACTAAGAAAAATGGAAATTATTATAGTTGTGATAAAGAATTACTGTTTGTACTGCTGTGCCATTACAAATATGCGGAAAGGACGGATGGACTGGAAAAAGGGTACTTGCAGATTATGAAGAGAAAGCATATGGCGGTAAAGAAGAGTGGGCAGAAGACAAGAGTCCCGATCCGAGTGAATATGAATACCTTTATGAATATGGCTGGAGCGAAATCCTATACAAACAGCTTGAAGCGGTTCGGGGAAACCGGGCTCATTCAGATAGAGGAAGACACGGCGATTCGCATAAAGATGGATCTTTCCCATACAAACCAAGGAGCGGAAGCATTTATGGTAGAAGATCTGAATCATCCCTATGTATACTTATTGGCATATGAACAGGGAAAACCCTTGGCTGAGTGCGTGATCTGCGGGAAACATTTTTTGAAGGGAGCCAATAACCAAAAGACCTGCAGCAAAAGCTGCAGTGAGCGACTGCAGAAATGCAATGTGGGAAAAAACAATGAAAGGCGAAGGGCTGCCGTATTCCTGGATGCCAAAAAGCAATTTAATATTTTTGAATGAGATAAGAAAGGCAGAAAAGCCCGGGAAAATTCATGGTTTTTAAAGCTTTATCCTTATTTTTTACAATAATGATACAGGGAGAAAGGAAGTGCGGATTGGAAATCCGGTATACTGCTTTGTGCAGGATGCGGGACATACGGTTGAGCGAAAATCTCCCTATCATATGTAAGAATAAGGAGGAGAAAAGGATTGAGTAATAACACAAATGAATATGTAGTGAATTTGACAGCATTGCTGGACGAGCGGAAAAGTAAGACCCAGATCAACAATGATATCAGGGAGTTAGAGAAGTCTCTTCGGAAACTCAGGCTGGTGACGACGTTTGCAAAAGGGAATACGAAAAATGAACTGAATCAGATGATCCGAGGAATGGAGACACAGGTAAGGCAGGTAAAGCTTAGGGCAAGGATGGACAGCCGCCAGTTAAGCCGGGAAATTGACCAGGCGTTAAGGAATGTGTCCGTAAGGGAAATCCAGGCCGGTATTCACGAGGGAAAGCTGAACATTCAGATCAGGCGGGCGATTTCCCAGGCAAGAAAATTTGTCAGCAGAAACCCGATTCAGGTAGACATTGATCTGAAAAGAGAAAAATTCTTAAGTCAGCTGGATCAATTTTTGAGTAAGAATCCGAAGATAAACGAATCC
The DNA here is from genome assembly GCA_910588885.1 of uncultured Lachnospiraceae bacterium. GTDB lineage: Bacteria > Bacillota > Clostridia > Lachnospirales > Lachnospiraceae > 14-2. Next base: position 42,514 of record CAJUSQ010000008.1, on the reverse strand, counting down.
GCTGATTGGCTTCGAGAAGCGGAACGGCTGCGGGATGTGATGCGCTCTGTTGCGGATCAGGACGAGCTAACTGCTGCAGCGGATCAATTTAAGGCATTCACAGCAGAGGTACAGATGACGGGATATGCGGCGGTTTCCGCCGGGGACAGAATCCGAAACATGTTCCGGGGGATTGTTAAAATTTGGGATGTTCTGAATCTGACGTCCCTGGCCCTCAATCAATTTCACAAGTCCCTGCATACATTAAAAGAAAATGATACTATTTTAACAGAGATTGCGAAATCAAGTGAATTTACGAAACGGCAATTAAAGGAGCTTGGGGAGGAAGCTTTTACAGCTGCGGGAAAATATGGAAAGGCTTCCGGTGATTACCTTCTTGCAGTACAGGAAATGGCAGGGTCAGGGTATGGGGCACTGTCAAAAGAATTAGGTGAGTTATCCCTTCTTGCACAGTCTGCCGGAGGTATGACCGCAGAGATGGCAAACAATTACCTGCTTGCAACGGACGCTGCTTACAAATACGGAGGAAGTGTTGACGAGCTGAATACTGTTCTGGACGGGGCATACAATATCAGTAACCGAAACCCGGTAAGCTTAACGGACATTGCAGATGCGGCCCTTGTTTCTTCCTCATTTGCAGCGGATGCCGGGATTGCGGTGAATGAAATGACAGCAGCAGAAGCTGTTATGATTGCGGTTACAAAGCGTTCCGGTTCCGAGATTGGACGTGCGTTTCGAAATATCATCTTAAACCTTCAGCAGGTCAGCGGGGAATTTGACGGGGAAATCATTGGGGAAGAACAGTTAAAGAAAGTGGAAGAACGGTGCCGTTCTTTCGGAGTTGCGCTTGCGAATATCCAGGATGGCGGAAAAACGCTTCGCAGTCCCATGGAAGTATTGAAAGAACTGAGCGAGGTATACAATACCCTGCCGGATCACAGTGCGGACAAGCAAGGATTCATCAGTGACCTTGGAGGAAAGGATGATACGGATAGTGTAAGGGCGCTGTTAAGTCAGTGGGATTTGTATGAGAAGATGGTTGGTGAGTTCTCCAGCGGTACAGGATCGGCATTGGAAGCAGCAAATATGACGGCAGATTCCTGGGAAGGGCGCCTGGGACGGCTTCAAAATATCTGGGACAGCTTTGTGAATTCTTTAACAAATAAGGATGTGATCGCAGACGGGCTTTCCTTTGCGGACAATACAATTCGGGCATATGAAAAACTGGCAGATACGTTCGTATCCATTCCGGTGCGGTTATCTATCCTTAACGGCGTAAATGCCGGAGTTAATAAGAAGTATGGAATTACACAGTTATATAATAAGGATCAGCATAAAATAGATATACAGGGTAATTTTATGGGGCTGGATATCACTGCGTATAAAAATCAGATAAAGCATTTTCAGGATGCAAAAGCAGCGATGGAGCAATGGAATCGGCAGTTACCGGGTGTCCGCACAGAAATTGACCAATTTGACAATGAAGTTGTCCAAAATAATACCCACCTGAAAGAGTACCTGAAAACGACTTCCGTACAAGCACCGGCATCTATAGAAGGATATAAAAGCTACCTCCGTTCCGCAGGAGTGGAAACGGATGCCCTAAGATTGAAGACAATGCTTTTAACTTCTGCCCTTACGTTTGGGCTTAGTTTGGGAATACAATTTGTATTTTCCGGAATCATGAAGCTCGCAAATGCGGGAAAAGAAGCGGCACAGGCGGCCAAAGAATTAGGCGACGCCCTCATGAACACAAAAGCCGAACTGGAAGATTACGAAACAAGGATAAAAGAACTGCATGACACCATCAACGATTCCGGTTCATCCATTGCGGATGTTACGAATGCCCGAAAAGAGCTTATGAGAATCCAGGACGAGATGATTGAAAAATACGGCTCTGAAAAAGGGGCGGTTTTGGATATTACGAATGCGATTAACGGGCAGGAAGATGCTTTTGACAATCTTATGAAAAAGCAATGGCTGGCAACCAAGAATGAATACAATCAATCAGGCGTATGGGGAAGTATTGTGAACGCGTTTAGCGGCTATGATGACAGGATTGACCGGATGCGGACGGAATATGGAAGCCATACGGCTATGCTGAATATCACCAAGTCAGGCATGGATGAGTCCGAATTAGAGGAATATAAAAAATGCCTTCTCTCCCTGGAAGGAGTAGAAATCCTGGGGTATGAAGGCGGGACACAGTTTGCAGAGCTCAGTGGGAACGCAACGGAGGTTTACAACACTATTTTGAAAATCCAGGAGCTTTCCGAAGGATTTGACATAGGGGCTTCCTTTGAAAGGGATCTGGCAGAAGCGGCAAACAGCGCAAAGGAAGTATCCGACCAGTATAAGAACATGTTTGATCAGTATGTGCTGAATGAAATAATATTCAAGGATACGGAATATACGAACATATACCAAACATTGATAAAAGCATATGAGGAGTATCAGGATGCCCTGCTTTCCGGGGATGAAGAAAAGCTAAAAGAAAAAACGACTGCCTATGCAAACTATCTGACGGAGAGCCTTAAAAATGTAGAAAACGAAGATGCATCGGACTTCTTCCAAAACATGTTCCCAGAAATGAAGGAGAAAGTAGCGAAATGGAAGGTTGAGCCTAATATCGATAAATATGTCTTCCAAAACCGCATACAAAGTGCCCTGGATAAGCTGGGCGGGAAATCCGTGGAAGGAATACTTGGGCTGAACCTGCAGGCAGCATTTGAGAAAGAAAAAGAAGGATACTATGAACTGACGAGAATTGCGAATGAGTGCGGCATGGAGATTCAATGGCTTTTAACATTGCTGGAGCAGATGGGCATGGTACAGACGGAAAGCTATCAGCAATTGGTAGAAACCTTCGGACAGGAAAAGATAAAAAAGCTGAAACCGAAGGATTTGAATATTGCCTATCAGATTGACAATATAGGTGAAATGACATTTGAAGAATTTCAGGAAGAGATTCAAAGGATGAAGGAGAACATGGGGTTGACCCCTACCTTCTCAAGCACCCTCTCCCAGGTAAGCGGCCTCTCCGAAGGCTTAGGCTTATTGTACAAAATATATGCAGACGTAAACGATCAAGGGAATTTCGACTGGTCATCTATTCTAAATAGTGAAGGATTTTCAAAGATATTCGGCGGTTTTACCGATGAATATGAAAACTTCATCCAGACCATATCCAACAATACAGGCGATATTGAAGCCTGTCAGGAAGCCTTCGACAATCTTGCAACGGCTTATATCAACGGTTCCGGTGTACTGGAGAACCTGACCCCGGAAACAAAGGAGGTTACCACTGCAATACTGGAACAAATGGGCGTAATGAATGCAGAAGAAGTTGTTGCGGCACGTTTGGCGGGAGAGGAAGCATTTCTGGCAGCTAAGAAAGCGGATGCTACGATCGAATCCGAAAATCTGGCAGAAGCCTCCTGGAATGACGTAAGTGCAGTGCTTGCATCCGGAAAAGCTGCAGGAGTTGCAGAGTCCTATCTGGCGCGGTTGGCGCTTTCAAAGCTGGACTTTAGCAACAACCCGATTAATTCTGAAAACGATATCAACGCCATTATTGCCATTGCAGATGCAGCGGGAGCATCTGAGGGTTATGTTAATGCGTTAGAAATAGCATTAATAAATCTGCAGAATGCACAGGCAGGGGTAAAAAACGCAAAGAATTCCAATTTCATGGGCGCCGCAAAGGCTTTTAATATCTCCTGTGCGGAAACCCTGGAGGATAGCGCCCAGGAAAAAGTAGAAAAACTCCTGAATGATATAAAGAATGAAACAGAAAGGAAAAAGCTTGATCCCGCTGATTTTTATCCGAAAGTAAAGTATGTCGGCGGTTCTTCTAACGAAGATGATGGGAACAAAGAAAAATCCGGTTCGAAATCAAAAGGACAAGGAGGCGGGCAGGAAGAGGCTCCAAAAGAAGAGAGGGAAACCAAGGAAACCTTCAATTGGATCGAAACAGCGATTTCCAGAGTGCAGCGTCTCGTCACAAAGCTAAAGGATACCGTAAGCGCCGCTTACAAATCCTGGACAACCAGAAACAATGCCTTGGGAAATGAATTACACACCATTACCGAGGAACTAAGCCACCAGCAGAGCGCATATGAAAAATACATGGGCCTTGCAAACGGCGTAGGCTTGGACGGATACTATCAGCGCCTGGTGCAGATCGGGGATATGAATCTGTCCGAAATTACAGATGAAACCTTAAAAGAACAGATCAAACAATATAAAGAGTATTATGAAAAAGCCCTTAACGCAGCAGATGCGGTGGAGGAACTAAAAGGTTCCATTGCGGAGCTTGCAAAAACCAGGTTTGACAACCTTTCCAAACAGTTTGAAGATCAAACCAATGCAATGGAAAAAGGGGCGAAAACCGTAAATGAAAAGGCAAACCAGATCAAAGAAATGGGTTATATGCTGAACCGGGCATATTACGAACAAGCGGCGGACTTTACCCGCAGGAATATCAGCCAATTGCAGAATGAGTATTCCACCTTGAGCTTTGCTTTGAAGAAAGCCGTGGATGATGGGGATATCGCGGAATTTTCCGAGGAATGGTATGAGATGCAGTCCAAAATCAGTGATGTGGAGCAAGCCATTATTGAAGCAAATACTTCCCTGATTGAGTACGGCAATACCCTGCGGGAGCTGGAGTGGGAGAAATTTGACCTGATGGAGGATCACATTTCCGGCATTACGGAAGAAACCGAGTTCCTGCTTGACCTGCTTGGCAATGATGATCTGCTTCGGGATAAGGGCGTATTCAGTATTTTCGGGGAAGCTGCTCTTGGGCTTCACAGCCTGAATTATGAAACCTACTTGCGCCAGGCAAAAGATTATGCGGCAGAGCTTGAAAAAATCGAAGCCTCCATTGCAAATGATAAGAATAATACGAAACTATTGGAACGGCGGGAAGAACTCTTAAAGCTACAGCGTGAAAATATCCTGTCAGCACAGGCGGAAAAGCAGGCCATCCGGGATTTATACGAAGACAGCTTCAAGGCCATGCTCTCCCACCTTCAGGAACTCATTGACAAACGCAAGGAAGCATTAAAAGCAGAAAAAGATTTATACGATTACCAGAAAAATGTTGCAAAGCAGACCAAAGAGATTGCAGCCTATCAGAAACAGTTAGATGCCTATGCCGGGGACACCTCCGAAGAAACGAAGGCAACGATCCAGAAATTAAAGGTATCCTTAGAAGAAGCGGAACAGGAATTACAGGATACGGAATACGAGAAATGGATCAGCGACCAGGAGCAGCTGATGGATGAGTTATATCATGAGTACGAAAGCCTTTTAAACAGACGGCTGGACAATATAGACGGCTTGATGAAGGAAGCAATCTCCCAGACCAATGCCAACAGCAGGGAGATCTTAAGCACCATCATAGCGGCATCCGGGGAAGTGGGCTATACGATTACGGACGCAATGGGGACAATCTGGGGTATGGACGGAGGGATTGGAAAAGTATTATCCGACTACGGCAGTACCTTTGTGGCAACCATGTCCAACCTGCAATTAAGTGTGGATGCGATTAAGAATTATATTTCACAGATTGACCAGAACCGTCTTCCGGAAAACAAACTGGAAGGGGATGCCGTCAACGGATGGCGGAATGAAAACGGCGCATGGTCTTATTATGAGAACAACCAGAAGTTATCCAATACCTGGGTAAAGGACAAGGGGAAGTACTACCACCTGAACGAGAACGGCACTATGGATGCAAATCAATGGATCTGGAACGATTCCGGCACCTGGTCTTATGTAGACAGGGGAGGAGCGGCTATGACAGGATGGCAGTACCTGCACTGGAACGGAAGGGATGCATGGTTCAACTTTGATGAAAACGGGATCATGAAAGCCAACGAATGGATCAACGACTACTTTGTAGATGCCTATGGGTATATGAGAAGCAACGAATGGATCGGACACAACGGGAAGTATTACTGGGTCGGGGCAGACGGGAAATGGCTGGATCTACCGGGCTGGTCTTTAGACGAACGGCCTCAGGACGGAAATCCGATTTATGAGTATGCGAGAGGTTCCCGTTACATCCCGACGAAGCGGAATGCCTGGACTCAGGAAAAGGGAAGGCGGGAAGTAATTTACCGTGCTTCTGACGGAGCGCTTTTGACCCCGTTGGGAAGAGGGGATAAGGTATTTACGCCGGAAATGAGTGAAAGGCTGTGGCAGATGCTGAAAGGAACGACTTATACGCCCGGCCGGAATATGGAAATCAAAGCGGCAGATTATGGAACCCAGCAGAATATACAGAATACACAGAACAACCAGCCGGTGGCCAATATATCAATCGGGGGGATTACCTTGCCCAATGTGACCAACAGTGAGGAATTTGTCAGCAGTGTGGAACAGGTGATGCGGGATGCGGTATGTAAAAACGGCACGACAAAAAAGTGCCTGGTAGAAGCGATTACAGCCCCCATGCTTGGAAAAGGGACGCTTACGGCGCAGAAGTACCGATGGTGATTCCGGTTAGAACCAATGCAGAACCGGATTTGTTATTGTGAACACCATGGGTGTGAACCGTAATAAAACTGAAAAAAGAATTGGAAATAGATGGATTTGTGTATTGAAAGGAATCGGATTTGGTGCTATACTCCAAAGTATATCTGTACTTTTTTCCGGCTCGCGGTACAAATCGGAAGGGTTTGGGAGCTATGGAGAATTGAGAAGGGAAGAAAACCGGGAAACGTTTGGCAAAGGACGGATAAAATACTTAAAATAAGGAGAAACAGGAGAATGGAAAGTTATAAAAAAGAATTTATCGAATTTATGGTAGACAGCGGGGTGCTCCGTTTCGGGGAGTTTATTTTAAAAAGCGGGCGGAAATCCCCCTTTTTTATGAATGCAGGCGGATATGTAACCGGGACGCAGCTGCGCCGTTTGGGAGAATATTATGCCAAGGCGATTCATGACAATTACGGGGATGATTTTGACGTACTGTTCGGGCCGGCCTATAAGGGGATTCCCCTTAGCGTGGCCACGACCATGGCTTATAGCGAGCTCTACGGCAAGGAGATCCGGTATTGCTCCAACCGGAAAGAGGTGAAGAATCATGGAGATACCGGGATTTTACTGGGAAGCCCCTTAAAGGACGGGGACCGGGTCGTAATTATTGAGGATGTGACCACTTCCGGAAAATCCATCGAAGAGACATTTCCGATTGTAAAGGCCCAGGGAAAGGTGGAGATCCGGGGTCTGATGGTGTCCTTAAACCGCATGGAGCGGGGCAAGGGAGAAAAGAGCGCCCTTACGGAGATCCAGGAGACCTACGGATTTCCGGCAAATGCCATTGTGACCATGGCGGAAGTGGTGGAACATTTGTATAAGAAACCGTATAAGGGAAATATTTATATTGATGATACGTTAAAAGAAGCGATTGACCGTTATTATAAGGAATACGGAGTAGGAGGATTCTGATATGAATGAAAAAGCCTATAAAACAATGAAAGCAGTCGGCGGCGGAGATATTGCTCTGGGTGTGATAATTTTGATTACCGGGATTGCCTGCGGGATTCTGGCGATTATCAATGGAGCCAAATTGCTGCGCAGTAAATCGGATTTGATTTTTTAAGGGCAGGGAAATTGAAAGAACAACATAAAAAAGTACTCCGGATATGCAGTCAGATCATATTCGGAGTCTATCTTATTTTTCTGGCTTATTTTTTGTTTTTTGCGGAAAGTATGGGCAGAAGCTTCGAGGGGCGTACTTACCATTATAATCTTGTCCTGTTTAAGGAGATCCGCCGGTTTATAGTCCATCGGGAAACGTTGGGGACCATGGCGGTGGTGCTGAATTTATTTGGAAATGTGGCGGCCTTCCTTCCCTTCGGTATGATCCTGCCTGTGATGGGCCGCAGATTCCGTTCTTTCTTTTTCATGACGCTGCTGACCTTTGAATTCAGCCTGGTGATTGAAACGATCCAGCTGGTCTGCAAGGTGGGAAGCTTTGACGTGGACGACCTGCTGCTGAATACCATAGGGGGAATGCTGGGTTATTTGGGATTTGCTGTGATGAACCGAATCAGGAGAGCGAAGTATGAAAAAAGCATATAAATATAAATTTGCCGGAAAGGAGCATTCCAAAAAGGGAAAGGCCGGGCTGGTTTTAGCGGTACTGTCCCTGGTGTCCGGCGTGGGACTTGCGGCGGCTTCTTTTGCGGACAAGGGAAACGGAAGCATTTACCTGGGAAGCGGCGGGGTGCTGGCTTTGCTCCTGTCGCTTCTGGCCTTTATGCTGGGCATTCAGGGGCTGCGGGAAGAAAATAGATACCGGATTTATCCGTTGCTATCCCTGGGCCTGGGGCTTTTGACCCTGGCCGGATGGGTGACGGTATATGTGATGGGGGCGCTGTATGTGTAAGCAGCCCCGAACTGCAAAAATTAAGAAAAGGATGGAAAACTATGAGTTATCAGGAGATTTATCAGCCCTACCGGGAAGAGGTGGCAGACCGTTACCCTCTGGTGGCGGCACGTATTTTAGAAATTCCCGGAGAGGAAACGGTTGCGGAACCTTTCCGCTCCTATTTCCGGAAAGCGGCAGAGTTTATCAATTTGATGTATGAAACGGAACGGGAAATTGCGGCGGGCACTTTTTTTCAGAAATCCATAGAGGAGCTTCAGGATTGGAATGACCGGGTGTACGGGGACATTTTTTCCGGGCAGTATGAGGAAAGCTTTGGGAACCCGGCCTATGCCAGGAAGGTACTGGGCAGTGAATTCGGCGGGCTTTTGTGTATGCTGTATGCTGAAATAAGAAAGATGACCGCATATGCGGCGGAGAACGGCATCTATGAGATGACGATTTACGGAGAGCTGTTTGTGGAGATCTACAACTGCTTTGAAGGGGAGGAGGGTACCACGCCGGAGGAAATTGCAAAGATCCTCTACTGGTTCGCCCATGATTATACGGAGGTATTTACGGAGCGGGAGATCAGCCGCATGGTGAACCCCGAGGATGATTTTACGGCGGATCTGATCGAACATGCGGATTTGTCGGATCTGCGCTATTTGTACCGGTTCGGCTGCCCTGTGGGGAAGAACGAGAGGGAATTGGCATCCTTTTTAAACGGGCTTCCCCAGGAGAAAATCGATGCAATGGCGAAAACCTATACGGAGGGGTACCGGATCGGCTTTGAGGTGGGACGAAAGGATTTGTCCAAAAAGAAGACCGTGGAGATCTGCAGCCCCTTGGGCTTTGAGCGGGTGGTGCGGGCCGCCATTTGTAATTTTGCAAAGATGGGCTTGAAACCGGTATTCCGAAGCAGCGGCCGCCGGAACGGGGTGTCCTCCACCTCCCCCAACGAGCAGTATGAATTCGACCATAAGGCGGACGGGGCCGTATTTCTGGACAAGGCTTATGTGGAACGGAGGCTGGAGTGCACCTTAAGCAGCCTGGAGGAACGAAAGGGGCTGGCGGCAGGCTACGCGGGGCCGGCGGTCATTGAAACCTTTGGCCGGGAGCCTTTTACCCCCAAGAGCAAGCCGGAGAATTATGAGTATGACGAAAAGCAGCAGAAGCTGAATGTATATTTTTCCAATAAGAATAGCCAATTAGTGAATCAGTATATCAAAGGGGAGGAGCGGAGCTTTACGATTATCGCTTATCCGGTTCCGGAGATCGGCCCCAAGTTTGAAGAGATTTTTGAAAAGACCGTGGAGCTGAACAATCTGGATTATATGCTGTACCGGGAGATGCAGCAGAAGCTGATTGACGTACTGGATTTGGCTGAGTTTGTGAAAATCCGTGGGAAGGGAGCGAACCGGACGGACCTGACGGTGGCGATTCGGCCTCTTGAGAATCCGCAGAAGGAGACGGCCTTTGAAAATTGTGTGGCGGATGTGAATATCCCGGTGGGCGAGGTATTTACCTCTCCGAAGCTTGCGGGCACCAACGGGATTCTGCATGTGACCCAGGTATTTTTAAAACAGATGAAATATCTGGATTTGGAGCTGGCCTTTGAAGACGGTATGATTGTATCTTACAATTGTAAGAATTTTGAAACGGAAGCAGAAAACAAGAAGCTTTTGAAGGAACAGCTGCTGTTTCATCATGACAGCCTTCCCATGGGGGAATTCGCCATCGGAACCAATACGGTGGCCTATAAGATGGGACGGGATTATGAGATCGGTGCCCGGCTTCCGATTCTGATTGCCGAGAAGACAGGCCCTCATTTTGCAATTGGGGATACCTGCTATACCTGGGCCGAGGATACGCCGGTCTACAATCCGGACGGCAAGGAGATCGTGGCCCGGGACAATGAAATTTCCATTCTGCGGAAGGAAGATCCCCAGAAGGCGTATTTTAACTGCCATACGGATATTACGATCCCCTATGACGAGCTGGATTCCATTACGGTCCTTACCCGGGACGGCAGGCAGATCCCGGTGATTGCGGACGGGAAGTTCGTGGTGCCGGGCACCGAACCGCTGAATGAGCCGCTGGAATAGGGCGGCCCGGGTTTCTTAACCATGGCGGGGATTCCCCGGGCGGCCGCCGGAAAGCAGGAAAAGCCGGAAGGGATCGCCGGGCGGCCGCGGCAGGCTTATTCCGGAATAAGATTTAATTTCACCAGCCGGATTTCATGGGCGGCAAGGTGGGCGAAGTAATTCAGGCGGCCGTCTTTGGCCTTCAGGATGCTTTTTAACAGCATGGGGACGCTCCTGGCTTTCAGCAGGGCCACTTCCTGGGGCGTGGTAAGGGGCTCTGCCCCCATGCGGACCCATTCGTCGTAGCAGCTGCCGTATTCCCGGTTTACGATCTGCTCCCGGCACTGGTAGGTATGGCCGGATACCTGTTCCAGTGTCAGGGCGGCTTCCATGGAGTGGGTGTCCCCGAAGACGTCGTAGCGGCTTTCCGGGGAGGCGTCGAACAGGATGCCCTGGGCGTAAAGCCCGGAATAATGGTGGTAATTGTATAATAAGATCGTGTAATTTCCGGCACCGTCGGTGGTGACAAAGTACCCCTCTTCCTGCTGCAAAAGGAAATCGTCCAATTGGTTCAGGAAGGAAAAGGCATAATAGGCGGGCTTCTTGATGCCGTTTCTGGTAAAAAGCCCCATGCCTCCGTGAAACAGATCCGGGTGAACCGGAAGTTCTTCTATCAAATCAGTGAGGGTCCAATTCCCGAAGCTGTCTAATCGATCATAATTTTCCAAAATATTTTTACAAATGTAAGCGCTGCGGAAGCAGGTGTCGTTGAGCCAGTCCCGGTGGGAAGAGGTGGAGCACCATTCGGTCAGATAGGCCGGCGTGTCCGGAAAGTCCCGGGCGAAGGTGCGGTAAGAACGGATAAATTTGTGCATCAGCTCCGGGTCCTGGGAGAGGATGATATCCCCGGCTTTCATGTTGGTGAACTCCTCCCGGGTAACCTTTTCAAAATCCTTGGTATAGCTGTTGGAGATGGGATAAAAGTGCAGCAAATGGAAGTCCGGCAGGCAGCCGTGCTTCCTGCAAAAGGCAAGGAAGTCGGAAAAAGCCTGGTTGGGCCAGCGGCAGGCCAGCAGGGCCGGATTGCCGAAGGGAAGCAGGGCATCGCATTTTTTGACGCTTTGATAGGTCAGGGAATACAGGCGGCAGGTCAGCTCGAAGCTCTCCAGGGAAAAAGGGGAGGGGGACAGCGTTTCGTTCCAGAAGGTGAAAAGCCACTGGCGCACCTCGCAAAGGCCGTAGCGGCAGATCAGATGCCGGGTCAGGGCTTCGATCAGGAAGCACCACTTGTCCTCGTCCTTGGGCGGGCTGATGATGACCGGATTGGCAAAGAGCTGCCGGTCGGGAAAGCGGGCCAGGGCCTTTGGCATAAAGGAAAACTGGATCAGGGGACGCAGGCCGATGGAACAGAGAAAATCCAGGGCTTTGTCTATGTAGGTAAAGGAGAGAACCGGTGTTCCGTCCGCTTCTTCCCGGTACAGCATCATGGAATCGTCCAGAATGCCGTGGAATTTCAGATAGCGGTAGCCGATGTCCTGCTGCTGGGTTTTCAGCATTTCCCGGATTTCCTCCTTGAAAAGGTCGCTGGCCCGGCCTACGGAGGTAAAGGCCCGGAAGGTATGGCGCAGGGGGATGCCTTTGACGGAAGCAGGGACGGTATGGCTTTTCAGGGGCTGGGTCAGCCTTGGCTTTTCGAAGGGCTCCCGGGAGGTCTTGTCCAGGTACTGGTTTAAGATCTTTAGAAAATCCCGTTTTTCCAGCTCCAGGTAATTGTGCTTTTGGGAATCCTCCAGGATGCTGTGGGATTTTCGCGCCCGGGCGTCCGTACGGTACTGGCTGGGCAGCATCTGGTAGCGTTTGCGGAAGGCGGACACGAAGGCCCGGGAGTTGGGGAAGCCGTTGTTTGCAGCGATATCCTCAATGTAGTGGTCGGTGCCTAAAAGCTCCTGGGTGGCATGCTCCAGCCGGACATTGGAAAGATATGCCGAAAACGTCATGTTCATGTTTTTTTCAAAAAAATGGGACAGGTAGGAGGAGGAGAGGAACTGCAGGGAAGCCATGGATTTTAAGGTAATATCCTCCATGTAGTGGGCATCCAGATAGGAAGTGATGCTTTTTAACCGCTGCAGGGTATCGGTGCTGTGAACCGGGACGCTGCCCTCTTCGGCGTAAAAATGCAGCATCAGTTCATGCATGATGTGATAGGCGCAGGAAATGGTCAGCAGGGAAGTCCGGTCGGCAGGGGTATCCGTGCTGTTGATTTCAATGAGCCGGGCAAACAGCCTAAGAAGGCTGGAAAAGCGCTCTTTATTCTGATAAGGAGAAGAATTACAGAGAAAACGGGTGTTTTCCTGGACATCCGTGCCCCGGAACATGGACAGCTTAATCTGCAGCATGGCAAGGATACAGCCGCTGCCGTGGGTTTCATGGATTTGCTGGGGATTGATCAGGATAATATCCCCTTCCGCTAACCGATGGGCTTCCGATTCTACGATGACCTCTGCTTCTCCCTGCAGGACCAGCAGCAGCTCCATACTCTGATGCCAGTGCTTGGCTACATCGCCGATTTTCTGGAAAAATAATTTCATAGGCAGGTTTTTGTTATAATGGATTACTTCATGTGTAAACATTTACGGTCTCCTTCCGGAAAAATGTGGGTGAACGGGAATGTTTGTTTCAGCATACCGCGAATTTTATATCCTGACAAGGCCCTGACTGTAAAAATTTTCGATTCCCTAACATTGTGAACAAAATAACAATGATAAACTGCAAAAAAAAGTGCACATCTTACAAAACAAAATGCATGGCATGGAAGGGGAAAATAGGATATATTTTAGAAAAGCAGTTACAAAGAGGGACCGGGAGGGAGTTCCTTGCAAAAAAGGGAAAGGAGCAAGCTATGAGCCCAGAAGTTTTGTTGGAAGTGAAGCATATGCACAAGGCATTCGGCCCTACCATTGCGTTAAAGGATGTGGATATCACGGTAAGGCGCGGGGAAATCCGGGGGCTGGTGGGGGAAAACGGTTCCGGGAAATCCACGATTATGTCCATTGCCTCCGGGATGCAGCCGGCTACCGGCGGGGAGATGTATTACCTGGGAAAGCCCTGGCATCCGGGGAGCATGGTGGAGGCCCAGAAAGCGGGAATTTCCATGATCCTCCAGGAGGCCAATACGATACCGGGAGTGACGGTGGCCCAGAATATTTTTGCAGGCCGGGAAAAGGAATTTTCCGTTATGGGCATGATGAATATGAGGAAGATGTACCGGGCGGCAGATGAGGTTTTAGAGCGGTTCGGAATCAGCCATATTAAGGGGAATCACCGGATTGACCAGTATACCTTTGAGGAACGCAAGCTGATTGAGCTGGTGCGCTGTGTCAATGAGGATACCCAGATTCTGGTGGTGGACGAGACAACGACGGCATTGTCCTTAGAGGGGCGGCAGATTTTGTACAGGCTGATCCATAAAATGGCCGAGGAAGAGAACAAGGCCGTGGTATTCGTTTCCCATGATATGGATGAAATCCTGGAGCATTGTTCCGTGCTGACCGTGCTGCGGGACGGGGATATCGTAGGAGAGCTGAACGGGGAAGAAATTCAGGCATTGGATGCGGTGAAAAACATCCGTTACCTGATGGTGGGCCGGGAAATCGGCGAGAAATATTACCGGGAGGACTACGATACCTCCCATGAAGCAGAAGTCGCCCTGGAGCTGGCAGACGTGTCCTTCGGCCCCATCCGGCATTTCAACATGAAGCTGCACAAAGGGGAAATCATCGGCTTCGGCGGCCTGTCCGGCTGCGGGATGCATGAGATCGGCCGGATTGCCTACGGCATTGAGAAACCGGAGCAGGGAAAGGTCCTTCGGAAGGGGAAGGAGATCAAATCCCCGCTGATGGCCATCCAGGAGGGCATCGGCTATATTTCCAAGAACCGGGATACGGAGGCTTTGATCCTGGCAGGCTCCATCCAGGACAATATTGTGCTGCCTTCCCTGAAAGCCCTGGAAAGGGGCGGGGTCATCCGGCCGGGAGAAGAGAAGAAGCTTTCCGACCATGAGATCGAAGCCTTCCGGATTAAATGCGGCAGCGGGAAGCAGTTTGTAAATACCCTTTCCGGCGGCAATAAGCAGAAGGTGTCCTTTGCAAAATGGACGGCGAAGGGTTCCGAGGTTATTATTATGGACTGTCCCACCCGGGGAGTGGATATCGGGGTGAAGCAGGCCATGTACAGCCTGATCGAGGAGATGAAGAAGGAGGGCAAGGCCATCCTGATGATTTCCGAGGAATTATCCGAATTGGTGGGAATGGTGGATAAGCTGGTGATTATGAAGGATTTCAAGGTGACCAAGGAATTCTTACGTTCCCCCGATCTGCAACAGACGGATATTATCGAATATATGATATAGGAGGACGGGGAAATGAATGGAACGACAAAAAACAAGAATTTGGCAGCCTACGGCGGGCTTCTTTTGTGCATCCTGGTCTTTTCCGTTGTGCCGCCGGTATTCGGACAGAGCATTTGGACCGGGGCGAAGCTCTCCACCCTGATGTCCGATGTGATTGTGACCGCATTGATGGCGGTGGGAGCGGTGTTTGTATATTCTCTGGGAAATATGGATATCAGCATCGGCGGCCAGGTGGGCGTGTATGCGACGCTGATGGTGCTTTTGGGAAATAAGACCGGGTCTTTGGCAGCAGGCATCGCATTGTCCCTGGCAGCGGCCGTTTTGATCGGTGTGATAAACGGGGCCACCGGAGAGATTTTAAAAATCCATCCGATTATTCCCTCCCTGGTATTTATGATGGTTTTAAACGGGATCCGCAGCATTATTTATACCAAGCTGGGAAGCCGGAACGTGTCCTTAAGCAGCGTGGATTATTCCCTGCTGAAGCAGCCCTGGTTTATGGCGGTAGTTTTGCTTGGGGAAGTGCTTGTGATCACCTTTTTATTCCGGTATACCCGGCTTGGGAAGAATGCCAAGGCCATCGGCGCCAATTCCGTGGTAGCGGCCCAAAGCGGCATCAACCTGATTCAGTATAAGGCGCTGGCCTATGTGATTATGGGCTTGTGCGTGGTGCTGGCCTCCGTATTCCAGATGGGCTATACCGGGTCCGCCTCGGATGCTACGGGAACGGGTTTTGAAATGAATGTAATGGTAGCGCTGATCCTGGGCGGGATGCCCTTATCCGGCGGCATGGGGGCAAAGGTGTCCTGTGCCATTATCGGGGCGTTTACCTACTCTTTGCTGGATGTGGGGCTGCCCCTGATCGGGGTACCCAACAATATGACGTTTTTGGTAAAGGCGGTTATTTTTATCCTGGTGGTATTGATTACCTGCCGGAAACGGGGCGGGACATTGCCCCGGTAGTGATGTGATAAAGATATTGTATCTTTATATAAATCCTGTCTTGGGACGGGAAAATAAAAAACAGGAGGATTTGCAATGAAAAAGAAATTGGTAAAGAAGCTGTTGGCCGGCGCTTTGGCCGGAGCAATGGCACTGGGAATGCTGGCAGGCTGCGGCGGCGCCGGGACAGACAGTAAGGATCAGGAAAATTCCGGGGAGCAGAACAGCCCGGAGGAAAACAAGGACGAGGAAAGCCAGGGCGATACCAAAGAAGACGGCTCGGGGGAAACAGACCAGGCCAAAGGCGGCGCCGAAGGAAACGGCGGTGCAGGCGGCACGATTATGTGGCTTTCCAATCTTTCCAGCGGAATTCAGTATGAGGCGGCAAAGGCATATGCAGAAAGCCTCTGTGAAGCCTGGGGCTACAAATTCCAGGTGGTATACGGGGATTCCTTCAATGATCCGGCCGGGAACTTAAGCGTGGTCCAGAATGCCATGACCGATGATGTGGTGGGCATTGTAGCCAGCCAGGACGGCGGGCTGCAGAATATTATGGAAGAATATCCGGAGCTTTATGTGGCAGGCTATAACACCGACATGAACAATGTATACGGAGAGGGCGGCTCCAGTGCGGCCTGCGCGACCAATGAAAAGTTTTTGGGTACCATTGCGGACGGCCATATTGACGGGGCGGATCTTGGAAAACAAATGTTCGATATGGTTCTGGAAAAGGGATATAAAAAAGTATCTACCATTGTCTTCCCGGCCTATGCATATCCGAACCTGACGGCCGGAGACGCTTCCTTCCGGGCCGCAGTGGAGGAATACAACAAGAGCGCGGCAGAAGGGGATCAAATCGAAGTGGTAGGCGAAGCAAAGGTATTGGAATTTGCTCCTTTGGAGGATTCTTATTTCCTGGACAGCGCCAATCAGGATCTGGATTGTATCGTAGCCCTCTGCGCCGGCGTGCAGTTTGTGTATCCGGCCCTGAAATCAGCAGTTGACGGCGGTACCTGCAGTGCGGATACGAAGATGATCACTTCCGGCTTTGAAGAGGATTCCGCAATCCTTGCGGATATCGGCGGCGACGGCATCATTCAGGCCGTAACGGTTTCCCCGGTAGAAAACATCGGATGGTCCCTGACCATGCTGGATAAGGCCCTGAAAGGGGAGCTGTACAGCGATTACAGCGCCTCCGAGCGTTTTGACAGCCTGGAATATGTGATGGACAGCCCGGAAGACGTAACCAACGTAATGGAAAAGGCTTTAAACGGGACAAAGGACCCGGCAATGGCCCAGATTACGGCAGAGGAGCTGCAGGGTGCGGCAAGCTATGCGGATTTGAAAGCACTGTTTATGTCCGAACAGCTCACCGTAGAAGCCTTGGCAAAATAAGAATGCAAAGGGGCAGGGCCGCTTAACAAAAAAGCGGCGGGAAACGGCGGCAGCGGCCCTGTCCGAAATCAGCAGTTCGCCCTTTGGCGCAAGGAGGCAGTATGGCAGGAAAGAAATTAACAGAGATTGTGAAAAAAATAGCAGGGACCATCATGCTCCCGCTGATTATGTACCTGATCGTTATGGCTGCATGCTTTTCCCACGGGAAAATGTATTTCGGCACCTGGGCTATGTGGAAGACTCTGCTGGTGGATATTGCGGTATCGGCCACTTGCGCCATGGGTATCGGCCTGCAGTTTAAATGCGGAAGGTTTGATTTTTCCGGCGGCGCAATTATGCTGCTGGCAGCAATTATCGCAGGGAATACGGCGAAAAACCAGGGAAACAATGTCCTTTTGTTTTTCCTTTTGTGTATCCTTTTGTGTGTTGCCTTCAGCCTGCTGGTAGGGCTGGTGTATACATACGGGCGGCTTCCGATTGTGATCGCAACCATCGGCATGGCCCTTTTGTATGAATCGGTGACCTGCCTGATTTTTAACGGCGGGGGCATCAATCTGGTAGCCAATTCATCCCTGAAGGTATTTTCCTCTTATCCCATGGTACTGATCCCGGCGGCTGCGGCAATCCTGGTTTACGGGTTTTACAGCAACAAGACGATTTTCGGAAAGCAGTCCCAGCTTTTGGCCATGAATCAGCAGTCCGCCGTAAACATCGGGATTAATGAACGGAAAAACGTGCTGGTTTCCTATTTGTTCAGCGGGCTGATCTTCGGGTTTGCAACCACGATTTATGCGTCTACCGGGCTTCATGGGGCTTCCTTTTCCTCCCTGACGACGGTGGGGGAATTGTTCACCAACATCCTTCCGGTATTTATCGGGCTGATGCTGGGGGCCTTCTGCAACGATACCATCGGGATTTTGATGGGCTCCCTGACCCTGTGCCTGATGTCCTTTGGACTGACCAATGTGATTTCCTCCGATATGGGTTCGGCCATTTCCACCATCCTGACCGGGGTGTTCGTGCTGGCTATCAACGTCGTGTCCGGGCAGAGCGGAAATATGATTAAATTTTTCAAAAAACTGCTGGGCGTTAAAACGGCGGCAGCGTAAAGGGAATTCCCGGGCGTATATTCAGCAGAAATGACAGCAGAAAGGAAGAAAGAGATGATTCCATACAAAGAAAAGCCTTTTTACCTGAAGGAGGAAGACATTTCCTGGGTGGAGGGTACCTTGCAGGCCATGAGTACACAGGAAAAAATAGAACATTTGTTCTGCCCTCTGGCCTTTGATACCAGGCCGGAGGCATTGCAGGAGCTGCTTTCCCGCCATAAATTCGGAGGACTGATGTTCCGGCCGGGATCGGCGTCCCAGCTGCAGGAAGCCTTTCGCAGGGCCCAGGAATCCAGCAAAATCCCGCTTTTTATCACGGCCAATTTGGAGGACGGCGGAAACGGCATTGCGGAAGAAGGCACCTATATGGGCCGGCAGATGCTGGCGGCAGCCACCGGGGACACCAAAACGGCCTACCGGCTGGGGAAAATCTGCGGCCGGGAGGGAAAGGCGGTGGGGGTCAACTGGACCTTTGCCCCGGTGGTGGATCTGGATTGGAATTTCCGGAACCCCATTACCAATGTCCGGACTTACGGAAGTAATCCCGATAAGGTGCTGGCCATGGGAGAAGCTTACCTGAAAGGTGCCTTAGAGGAAGGGATGCTGGTTTCCGTGAAGCATTTCCCCGGGGACGGGGTGGACGAGCGGGACCAGCATTTGGTGACCAGCGTCAATTCCCTTTCCCTGGAGGAATGGGAGGCGTCCTATGGGAAGATTTACCGCAGCCTGATTGAACAGGGAGCGCCCACCATCATGGTGGGGCATATTGCAATGCCTGCCATGGAGGGATTTTATGATCAGGAGCCTTGTAAAAAAGTGATTCCGGCCACCCGGTCGAAGCATATTTTGAGGTATTTAAGGCAGGAACTGGGCTTCCAGGGACTGATTTCCACAGATGCCACGCCCATGGTGGGCTTTGCCTGCAACAGCGAACGGAGAACATCAGTTCCTCTTGCCATTGAAAACGGATGCGACCTGTTCCTGTTTACCAGGGATTTGGAGGAAGACCTTGTGTTCATGCGGGAAGGCTATGAACAGGGCATCCTTTCGGAAAAGCGGCTGAATGAGGCGGTGGCCCGGATTCTTGCCACGAAAGCAGCCCTGGGGCTGCCGAAAAAGAAAGCGGAAGGGACGCTGTCCCCGGCAAAGGAGGAGCTGGCTGTCCTGCAGTGCAAGGAGCACCGGCAATGGGCCAGAGAATGCGCCGACGGTGGAATTACACTGGTAAAGGACACGAAAGAGATATTGCCACTTGACGTAGGGAAGCATAAAAGGGTATTATTAGAAGTAATCGGTGATTTCCCTTCCAACGGCAGGGTGGCGGAGCAGTTTACAGCGCTTCTGGAACGAGAAGGCTTCGTAATCACCCGGTATGTGCCGGAAACCTTAGAAACCATCTTCGCAGATGCAAAAGTCCAGGATTTTAAGGAAAAATACGATCTGGTACTGTACATAGGCAACATTGAAAATGCCAGCAATCAGACCACGTCGCGGATTCACTGGCACACATTGTTTGGGGCCGGGAACAATCTCCCCTGGTTTGCAGCGGAAGTGCCAACCGTATTTGTCAGTGTCGGAAATCCGTATCATTTATTTGACGTACCGATGATACCTGCTTATATTAACGGCTACTGCCATTCTCCCGATGTCATTGACGCGGTAGTAGAGAAATTAATGGGACGCAGCGAATTCAAAGGAATCAGCCCGGTAGATCCCTTCTGCGGGACCTTCGGCACAGAACTATAAGAAAAAGCCCGTATTTTACGGGCTTTTTATATTTTTTAATTAAGAAAAGAGAGGTAGGAAGCATGAACGAAATCAAAGCATTTATTTTTGACCTGGACGGCGTACTGGTGTTCACGGACGCATTCCACTATCAGGCATGGAAGAAGATGGCGGACCGGATGGGTATTTATTTTGATGAAACCATCAACAACCGCCTTCGGGGCGTCAGCCGGATGGAGAGCCTGGAAATTATTCTGGAAAAATATGACGGGACCCTGTCCGGAGAGGAGAAGGAAGCGCTGGCCACAGAGAAGAACGAGGCTTACCGGGAGCTTTTGAAAACCATGACCCCGGAGGACGTGTCGGAGGAAGTACGCAGCACCCTGGACGAGCTTCGGACCAGGGGATATCGTCTGGCTATTGGCTCCTCCAGCAAGAATGCCCGTTTTATCCTGGAAAAAGTAGGGCTTCTGGACTTCTTTGACGCGATTTCCGACGGCAACAACATCAAAAATTCCAAGCCGGACCCGGAGGTATTTGTAAAAGCCGCCGAATATTTGGGAGAAAAGCCGGAACACTGCATTGTAGTGGAGGACGCCTATGCCGGCGTGGACGCGGCGAAGGCCGGAGGAATGCGGGCGGCGGCCATCGGGGATGCGGCGTCTTATGAGAAAGCGGATATTGTACTGGGAACGTTTTCCGATCTGCTCGGGTGCTGCTGAGAGGGAATTCACCGGGCTGCACGGAAATAAAGGATGTGTATGATCTGGTTATCGTTTACTCCTGGGCCGTGCACTGCACTGCAGGGCCACAGGCTAATATCAATACAGTAACTGATTTGTAAAGGAAAACAGAACATACATTCTTTTTCTTGCAAATAAACCCGGAAAGTTGTAGAATAAAAGAAAAAGATTTGAGCGCCGGAACGCTTTTTCGGCACCCGGGTCATCCAAAAGCAAGGAGGAAGAAACCATGCGGAAACGGATCGGAGTAAAGGTATTTTTGATGGTGCTGATATTAGCGGCTTTGTTTGTGTTAAACAGCTATCTGAACAATGCGGCGTTAAGGGACCTGAAGGGGAAGAATGAAGAACTGACGGAAACATATGTTCCTATGTCTGAGCTGACAGGCAGGCTGGAAGCAGATGTTACGAACCTGAAGCTTTTGGCGAATCTGGCGGCATTGACGGAGAATCAGGAGCTTTCCGTAAATATCGCCGGGGAATTGGAAGCGGATGCGGACCAGGTCCGGGCAGAATTGGATTTGATGGAGCAGTATTGCGAAGAGACGGGAGTGCCGGCTTTGCAGGAGGCGTTTTCGGCCTACCGGGCGAATGTGGAGCTGTTCTGCGACGCGATGCCGACGATTCGGGAAAAGGTGCTGGCCGGGGATCAGGCGGCAGCCAATGGGGTGATTGACAGCCTGTATGAAGCGATTATGGCCAACGAAGAGCTGCTGGCCGTCTATACGGACCTGCTCAACGAAGAGGTTCGGAGCGCGGAGCGGCGGATTAACGTGAAGGTGGACGGAACCATTCTGTTTACCCTGATCGTCCTGATTGTCTATCTGCTGCTGGTGGCAGTTGTGATGCTGATCATTATGCGGATTATCGTAAGCCCGGCCAGACGGGCCAGTACCCATCTGAGTGAAATGATTGATAAGATGAACCGTTCGGAAGGGGATCTGACGGAGCGGCTTCCGGTGAAGACAAAGGATGAGGTAGGCCAGCTGGTTTCCGGCATCAACGGATTTTTAGAGCACCTGCAGCATATTATGCAGAAGATCCAGGTGGAATCCGCCAATATCCGCCTGTCAGTGGATAATACCCTGGCAAATGTCAGCGAATCCAACAGCAATGCCGAGAACGTGTCGGCCACGATGGAGGAACTGGCGGCCAGTATGGAGGAAGTATCGGCCACCTTGGATAATATTGCCGAGGGCAGCCAGGAGCTGGTGGATGCCGTACAGGCCATGAACAACGAAGCTGCTTCCGGAGCGGGGCTGGTAGAGGAAATCCGGCAGCGGGCCCAGAAGGTGAACCAGGAGACCCAGGAGAGCCGGAGCACGGCGGACCATATGGTTACCGAGATCCGGAGCATGGTAAAGTCGGCAGTGGAAGAGAGCCGGAGTGTGGAGAAGATTAACGGCCTGACCGAAGACATCCTGGATATTTCCAGCCAGACCAACCTTCTGGCGCTGAATGCATCCATTGAGGCGGCCCGGGCCGGGGAAGCCGGAAAGGGCTTTGCGGTGGTTGCCGACGAAATCCGTGTGCTTGCGGACAACAGCCGGAATACCGCCAATGATATCCAGAACATCAGCCAGCAGGTGACCTCCGCCGTGGAGCGGCTTGCCAATAATGCGGAGGAGATGTTGGCGTTTATTGACAAAAAGGTGCTGAAGGATTATGATTCCTTTGTAGGCGTTGCGGATCAGTATCATGACGACGCGGACAGGGTAAATCAGATCATCCGGGAATTTGCCAGGAATACGTCGAATATGGAGACGACGATGCGGGGCATCAACGACGGGATCAGCGGGATTTCCACCACGGTGGACGAGAGCGCCCGGGGCGTTGCCAATGCGGCGGAGAGTGCCGGCCAGCTGGTGGAATCCATCTCCCAGATTCAGACGGAAACCCAGAATAACCAGGATATTTCCAGCCAGCTCAGCCACGAGGTAGAGAGATTTAAGCATGTATAAGTGGATCGCGGGATATGTTCTGATTGTGAATCTGGCGTTTTTTCCTGGTGCAGACGGTTCTTTATTTGATAGGGATAACCTTGCTGCCGTAATGGAAGGCGTTGTATCTATTATGGAAAGACCTTGCTGTTATGGAAAGACCTTGCTGTCATGATGGAAAATACGGAACGAAGTTTGTGAAGAAAATAACAATAGGAAGGATGAAAAGAGATGTATTCATTTGAAGATATTAAGGCTGCAGACCTTGAGGTGGCGGAAGCGATTACTGCGGAAATGGAGCGGCAGAACAGCCACATTGAATTAATTGCTTCCGAGAACTGGGTAAGCCCGGCCGTAATGGCGGCGATGGGAAGCCCCATGACCAATAAATATGCGGAAGGCTATCCGGGAAAGCGGTATTATGGTGGCTGTGAGTGTGTGGATGTAGTAGAGAATCTGGCCATTGCCCGGGCAAAGGAGCTGTTTGGCTGCGAGTATGCCAATGTACAGCCTCATTCCGGCGCCCAGGCCAATATGGCGGTACAGTTTGCCATGCTGGAGCCGGGTGATACGGTAATGGGTATGAACCTGGATCACGGCGGGCATCTGACCCATGGGAGCCCGGTGAACTTTTCGGGAAAATATTTCCATATCGTTCCTTACGGCGTCAACGAGGAAGGGTTTATTGACTATGACAAGGTGCGCGAAATTGCCCTGGAATGCAAGCCGAAGATGATCATCGCAGGGGCCAGCGCCTATGCGAGAATTATTGATTTCAAGCGTTTCCGGGAAATCGCAGACGAAGTGGGCGCCTATTTGTTCGTGGATATGGCCCATATTGCGGGCCTGGTGGCGGCAGGACTGCATCCAAGCCCCATCCCCTATGCGGACGTGGTGACCACCACCACCCATAAGACGCTGCGGGGGCCCAGAGGCGGTATGATTCTGGCCAATCAGGAAGCGGCAGATCGATTTAATTTTAACAAAGCAGTATTTCCGGGAACCCAGGGCGGCCCGCTGATGCATGTGATTGCGGCCAAAGCGGTCTGCTTAAAGGAGGCCCTTCAGGAAGAATTCCGGACCTATCAGAAGCAGGTGGCCGGGAATGCCCAGGCTCTGGCCAAGGGGCTTTTGGAGCGGGACATCAAGCTGGTTTCCGGCGGAACGGACAACCATCTGATGCTGGTGGACCTGACTCCCTATGATCTGACGGGAAAAGCCGTGGAGAAGCTTTTGGATTCCGTGAATATCACCTGTAACAAGAATACGATTCCCAATGATCCCAAATCCCCCTTTGTTACCAGCGGCATCCGCCTGGGAACGCCGGCAGTCACTTCCAGGGGCTTTGACGGAGCCGACATGGATGTGGTGGCAGAAGCCAT
>CAJUSQ010000008.1:0-18391 GCA_910588885.1 uncultured Lachnospiraceae bacterium | reverse complement strand
TCCATTATGATCCGGCAGGGCGAAGATGGAGCCGGCCAGGTGCGGGGCCTCGTAGCTTCTCTGACAGAACGGTATCCCCTGATTTAGGCGGCTTTGGAGGGCCGGATGCGGAAGAAGCGGCCTGGAACCGTTGCTCAAAAATAAAAAAGAATATGATACGAAGGAGAAATCCGTTTTAAGAAATTCTTAAGAATTATACAGATAATTTCTAAAGTTTCAATGGTAAGATGGTTGTAGGTGGAAGATGGCTGCAACCATCTTTTTGTTCAAATCCACTTGCCGCGGGGATTTCCGGCAAGGGCAAATTAGGAAGGGACACCACATAACGGGATTTTGGAAAATCCGGAAGGAATGTAAGAAAAGGAGGCAGGAAATGAGTAAGAAGAAAATCGGAGTGATTGTTGTAATCGTCCTTTTGGTGATTGCGGCAGCAGCGGGGGGCTTTTGGTTTCTGCTGGGCCGTGGGAACGGCAAAGCTGGCAACGGGGACAAAGTCTATGTGGAAAAAGTTTCTTCCATGATGAATACGAATAACGGGGTGCAGAACAGGTATTCGGGTGTTGTGGAGCCCCAGGAATCCTGGGAAGTAAAGAAGGACGGGGAAAAGGTAGTAAAAGAGATTTATGTGAAGGAAGGAGATGCCGTGGAGGCAGGAACTCCTTTGTTTGCATACGATACCCAGGATATCCAGGATAAGATCGCAACGGCGAAGCTGGAGATGGAGGGCATCAATAACGAGATTTCGGATTATTACAATCAGATTGAAACCTTGAAGTCAGAGCGGGCAGAGGTATCTGAGGATGATAAGTTCCAGTATACCACCCAGATTCAGACCATACAGACCACGATTAAGCAGGCACAGTACAACAAAGAAAGCAAGCGGGTGGAAATCGAACGGCTGGAGGAGTCTTTGAACCATGCGGCCGTTTCCAGTGAGATTTCCGGAACCGTAAAAAGCATCAGTGAAAACGGATACGACCAGTATACCGGAGAAGAGCTTCCCTTTATTACGGTATTGGCAACCGGAGATTATCGTGTAAAAGGGACGGTAAACGAGCAGAATATTTGGGCCCTGTCCCCCGGTACCCCGGTGCTGCTTCGTTCCAGAATGGATGAAGAGCAGACCTGGAGCGGTTCCATTACGGAAGTAGATACCACAAACCAGGTGACAGGGGGAGGGAATAACGGATTTGTAGCAAGTGACGGCGGCATGGAAACGGCAACCAAATATCCCTTCTATGTTGCCCTGGACAGTACGGAAGGACTGATTTTGGGACAGCACCTTTATATTGAACTGGACATGGGCCAGCAGGAGGTAAAGGAAGGCGTCTGGCTGTATGAGAGCTATCTCGTAATGGAGGAAGGCGGCAGCTATGTATGGGCCGATAACGGAAAGCAGCGCCTTGAGAAGCGGAGCGTGGAGCTGGGCGAATATGACGAAACAATGGGCATGTATCAGATCCTCTCCGGTATTACGGAAGACGATTATATTACATACCCCATGCCTGCCCTGTATGAGGGCGTCCAGACCGTTACCAATGCGGAAGAAGTGGATTACAGCTCCCCCATGTACCAGGAAGAAACCGAAGGCGGTATGGATGACGGCATGGGTGGAAGTATGGACGGAAGTATGGAAGACGGCAGCATGGATGGAAGTATGGACGGCAGCATGGACGGAAGTATGGAAGACGGCAGCATGGACGGAAGTATGGACGAAGGTATAGAGGGCAGCATGGACGGCGGCGTGGATGAAACGATGGACGGCGGCATGGAAAACGGTACAAAGGACAGCGGCACGGACGGCGACGGAAACGGCGATGATGTGCCGGAAGGCGGTGACGCAGAACCGGAGGTGGCCGAATGATACTGGATTTAAGACATATTTACAAAGATTACCAGCAGGAGAAGCTGGTAGTCCCGGTTCTGAAGGATGTGTCCCTGCAGGTGGAAGAGGGAGAATATGTTGCGATTATGGGGCCCTCCGGTTCCGGAAAGACGACCTTGATGAATATTATCGGCTGTCTGGACCGCCCCACCAAGGGAACCTTTGAACTGGCCGGGGAAAATATTTTACGGTGCAAGGACAAGGAAATGTCGGATGTACGGCTGAAAAGCATCGGCTTTGTATTTCAGAGCTTTCATCTGCTGCCCCGGCAGAGCGCCCTGGAAAATGTAGCCCTGCCCTTAAGCTATGCGGGAGTTCGGAAAAGGGAGCGGCGGGAACGGGCGGCAAAAGCCCTGGAACGGGTAGGGCTGGGGGATCGTGTGAATTTTAAGCCGACCCAGCTTTCCGGCGGGCAGAAGCAGCGGGTGGCCATAGCCCGGGCAATGGTGAACAATCCCAAGATTCTTTTGGCCGACGAGCCGACAGGAGCCTTGGATCAGAAGTCCGGCAAGCAGATTATGGAGCTGTTTGAAACATTGAACCAGGAAGGCGTAACCATTGTAATGATTACCCATGACCGGGAGATCGCTTCTCATGCCAAACGCGTCGTGCACATTATAGACGGTGAGATTACCGAGGAAGGCGGCAAGGAGGTGTCCGATGAGTAAAGGAAAGCGTATCGTTGTAACAATTGTGGTGATTCTTGTCATTGCCGCATTGATTACAGGGGGAATTGTGGCCTATCTTTGGCATCAGAAGAACAACCTTACGGCGGAAGTCCAGAGCGTATCGAATCTGACCTGGTATTATTCCGGGGAAGAAATGACCAGCTACGGCAGAGTGACCAATGATTTTTATCAGGATGTGTACTTAATACCGAACCAGACGATTTCCGAAATCCTGGTGGAGGAGGGGCAGGAAGTAAAAGCCGGGGACCCGCTGATGTCCTATGATACCACCTTGTCTTCCCTTCAGCTGGAGATCAAAGCGCTGGATGTGGAAACATTGGAAAATAAATTAATCCTGGCCCGCCGGGAGCTGGAAAAACTGAAGAAGGAAACGCCGATTCCGGATCGTGATACAACCATACCGGAGCCGGAACCAGAGCCGGATCCGATAACGGATACGATACTGGGGCCGGAACCCATTGTAGACGTACCGGTTCAAAAGGATGATGCCACCGGAGCTTATTACTATATTTCCGGGGATTTGGATACGGCGCTGGCCAAAAGCTCCGGAACCGGGACGCCGGAGGATCCTTACGTGATCCTGTGTATGCCGGGCTGTTACGTGGAGGGCGCCTACCTGAATGCCCTGGCTTACAGTGAAGAACAAATGTTTGTAAGGCTTCAGATAATCCAGCCCCTGACCAATACGGCAGATCCGGATAAATTCTGGGAGATCAACAGCCGCCAGTTTAACGGGATGACGTTTTCGGACGATGCGAAGTGGTCGGTGGAAACGAAACAGCCGGTAGTGGAAGAGCCGGGAGATTTTTATGTGGACCCGGAGGTGGAATTCCCGCCGGAACCGGAAATAACCGAACCGGAAGTGATTGAGGGATATACGGCGTCAGAGCTGGCGGCAGCCATTAAAAAGGCGGAGAAAGATATTAAGGATTATGATTTGCAGATTAGGAAGGCCCAGCTAGAGCTGGAACAGATGCAAAACGTTTCGGGAGACGGCGTCGTGGCGGCTACGGTGGACGGCATTGTGAAGACCGTGGGAGATAAGGATAACCCGCCCCAGGACGGATCGCCGTTCCTTACCGTATCCGGTTCCGAGGGCTTATATGTAACCGGCTCCTTAAGTGAACTGCAGCTGGGAGAAGTGGAAGTGGGACAGACCGTATACGCCAATTCCTGGGAAAGCGGCATGAACTTTGAAGCCACAATCCAGGAAATATCCCCCTACCCCACCGAGAATAACAACAGCTGGGGAGAAGGGAATCCAAACGTATCCTTTTATCCCTATACGGCCTATATTGCAGATACCCAGGGGCTGAAAAACGGAGAATATGTGGATCTGACCATGACTCCGTCCAGGTCCGGCGGAGAAGCCAATAACAGCATTTATCTGCAGAAAGCCTATATACGGGAAGAAGACGGAAAGAGCTATGTGCTCGTTGCCGATGAAAACAACCGCCTGAAAAAGCAGTATGTGGAAACCGGAAAAACTATTTACGGAGAAGCGATAGAAATTAAATCAGGACTTAATATGGAAGACCGTATTGCATTTCCCTATGGGAAAACAGCAAAAGAGGGAGTGAAAGTTAAGGAAGATGCTTCTCCTGGCATGTATCGATAAGGAGGATACGGGTTATGTTTGAAAATATCAGATTATCCTTTCAGGGGATATGGTCTCATAAGATGCGTTCCTTCCTTACAATGCTGGGCATTATTATCGGGATTGCCGCTATTATTGCCATAGTCTCCACGATCAAAGGGACGAATGAACAGATTAAGCAGAATTTGATCGGCTCCGGGGACAACAGCGTGACCGTACAGCTGTACCAGGGGGATTATACTTATGAGATGGAATACAACGGAATTCCGGATGGGGTCCCGGTGATTTCCAAAGAGGTATTGGAAGAGATCAAGGAGATTGACGAAGTAAAAAATGCGGCGCTTTTTGTGTCAAGAGATACCTATAACACCATTTACCACTTAAATACCGGGATTTCCGGCGGAAGCCTGTACGGGATTGAACAGGAATATTTTGACGTCTGCAGCTTTATTGTCCAAAAGGGACGGATTTTTGACGAAAAGGACTTCGAACAGTTCCGAAAGGTGGCGGTTCTGGACGAAGAATCCGCCGAGTCCCTGTTTTCCGGAGAAAACCCGGTCGGTCAGACCATTGAGATCAAGCAGGAGCCTTTTACGGTTGTGGGAGTGGTGGCGAAATCCAAAAAATTCCAGCCGGTAATCAACAGTATGGAAGATTACTATATGTACAATCAGAACAGCGCCGGAAAGGTGTATGTACCCTCTTCGGTGTGGCCTGCCCTCTATGGCTATGACGAGCCGCAAAAGCTGGTTTTGACCGTTAATAATACGGAAGATATGACGGCGGCCGGAAAGAAGAGCTCAGAGATCCTGAACTCCTATTTAAGCGTTTCGGATGATACCATGAAATACAAGGCCCTGGACCTTTTGGAACAGGCCAAGGAAATTCAGGAATTAAGCCAGTCCACCAATACCATGCTGATCTGGATTGCCGGGATCTCTCTTTTGGTAGGCGGAATCGGCGTTATGAATATTATGCTGGTGTCCGTAACCGAACGTACTCAGGAAATCGGCCTGAAGAAAGCCATTGGCGCCAGAAAGTCCAAGGTATTGGGGCAGTTCTTGACGGAAGCAGCCGTATTGACCAGCCTGGGCGGATTGATCGGGGTGATTGTGGGAATCATACTGGCAGAAGTGATTTCCAAGCTGACAGGCACCCTGGTGTCCATCAGCGCTCCGGCAGCCGTAGGAGCGGTGGTCTTTTCCATGGTAATCGGGATTGTATTCGGGCTTCTGCCTTCCTATAAGGCGGCGAATCTGAATCCCATAGACGCCCTGCGTCACGAATAAACCTTGTATACAGGGCGCCGTCGGATTCCGCGGCGCCCGAAGCCGCGAATAAATTTTGCTTGCAAGATTTTGGAAACCGCGTTATACTAATCCCTATATACAGGACAAGTGACGTTGGAGGAGTGCACATGATTGATTTGAAATTTTTACGTGAAAATCCGGAGGTTGTAAAACAGAATATCCGGAATAAATTCCAGGACAGCAAGCTGCCCCTGGTAGATGAAGTAATCGACCTGGATGCCCGGGCAAGAGGGGCCCAGCAGGAAGCGGATGCCTTAAGGGCCAGCCGGAAAAAGGTTTCCAAGGAAATCGGCGCCCTGATGGGACAAGGGAAAAAGGATGAAGCGGAAGCGTTGAAGGAGACGGTTGCCAGGGATGCCAGGCGGCTGGAAGAGCTGGAAGCGTTGGAAGCGGAATTGCAGGAAAAAGTAAGAAATATTATGATGGTGATTCCGAATATCATTGACCCGTCCGTTCCCATTGGCAAGGATGACAGTGAGAATGTGGAGGTACGGCGGTATGGAGAACCGGTGGTGCCGGATTATGAGATTCCCTATCATGCCCAGATTATGGAGCGTTTTCAGGGACTGGATTTGGACAGCGCCAGGAAGGTGGCCGGAAACGGGTTCTATTACCTGATGGGGGACATTGCAAGGATTCATTCGGCCGTGATCTCCTATGCCAGGGATTTTATGGTAAACCGGGGCTTTACGTATTGCGTGCCGCCGTTTATGATTCGCAGCGACGTGGTGACCGGTGTGATGAGCTTTGCGGAAATGGACGCTATGATGTATAAGATTGAAGGGGAAGACCTCTATCTGATCGGTACCAGCGAGCATTCCATGATCGGGAAATTCATTGATACGATCCTGAAGGAAGAGCAGCTGCCCCAGACCCTGACCAGCTATTCGCCCTGTTTCCGGAAGGAAAAAGGGGCCCATGGTATTGAAGAGCGGGGCGTATACCGCATACACCAGTTCGAAAAGCAGGAAATGATTGTGGTCTGCAAGCCGGAGGAATCCCCCATGTGGTTTGAAAAACTGTGGCAGAATACGGTGGATCTTTTCCGTTCCCTGGATATTCCGGTGCGTACCCTGGAATGCTGTTCCGGGGATTTGGCAGACCTGAAGGTGAAATCCATAGATGTGGAAGCCTGGTCCCCCAGGCAGCAGAAGTATTTTGAAGTGGGAAGCTGCTCCAATCTTGGGGATGCCCAGGCCCGCCGGCTGAAGATCCGCGTTACCGGGAAGGGCGGGAAATATTTTGCCCATACCCTGAATAATACGGTGGTGGCGCCGCCGCGTATGCTGATTGCGTTTTTGGAAAATAATCTGAACGAAGACGGCAGCGTAAACGTGCCGAAAGCCCTGCAGCCTTATCTGGGAGGCCAGGAGAAGTTGATTCCCTCTGCCGGGGCATAAGATGATATTGTAAAATAATACGGGGCTGCTGCAAAGCTGTAATCTGTAAAATATGGTATTCGGAACGTCAGATTCCAAACCATAGATGCAGATCGGAAGCGTTTTGCAGCAACCCCGTTGTCCGTAGCCTTATGTCGCCATGATAAATACGCAGAGCAGCCCGATTAATGTCAGCACAAAAAAGAAAAGTAAAATATTCTTGATGGTATTCAGGCTGGCTGCAATTTTATCATTGCTTTCGTTTAATCTTTTCAGCAGTATTTCACCGGGGGCCGCGGCTTCCGGATATGCGGATTTCAGACTGCTGATGATTTTTTTCCGATCTTCTATGTTTCTCAAATCGAAAGATTTTTTTTCACAGACATTTTTCATTTCGGTTCCGCATTTATTGCAGTATTGAACCGCGTCTTCCGACGCCGCTTCTTTGACACGTATATTATGGCAGCCGGGGCAAAAATAAATCCAGCTTGGTTCCTGCTTGCTTGAAGTCATAAATTGTTCTCCTTTGTAAAGATGTTAGAACCATTTTAACACGCTTTTTTGCCGGATAAAAGACAGAATATATGTTCTGCCCTTTGGAACGGCTTTTTGGATGTTGTTCACTTCCTACGGCAACATTTTATTTGACATTTCAGGGGAAATATTGTATTCTTTTGGTATACCACTGAAATACAAGAGGAGTTCCAAAAGGGAGCAAAGCCAGAGTATTTCCGGAAGCCCGGACCGGATTCGCCTTGTATTTCGGTATTTGGAACCGAAATGTTCAAATCCAACTACTTAAGGAGGTAGCCTATGGAAACGCAAAAGCTACAGCAGTATCTGGATGCCCTTTCCATATCTGGGATGGAAGGGGCGCTTCCGAAGGAAAGCGCTTTTGAGCGGTGCGAGCCCGGGACGGTCAAAGAGGACGGCGGGGTGAAGGTTGTAAAAACCTGCTGCCGTGCCTGCATCGCCAACTGCGGCGTACTGGCCTATGTGAAGAACGGCCGCGTGATTAAGCTGGAGGGCAATCCGGAGGACCCCATGAGCAAGGGACGCATGTGCGCCAAGGGATTGTCCGGCATTCAGGCATTGTACCACCCCAACCGGAACAAATATCCTCTGCAGCGGGTGGGAGAGCGGGGCGGCAACAAATGGAAACGGATTTCCTGGGACAAAGCCCTTACTACCATTGCAGAGAAGCTGATGGACACCCGGGAGAAATACGGTGCGGAGACCTTGTTCTGCTCCACCGGAGGCGGCGGGAACCCGGAAATCTGGAGTATTGCCAGGTTCTGCAATATTTTCGGGACGCCAAACTGGTTTGAGCCGGGCTGCGCTCAGTGTTATCTGCCCCGGGTACTGTCTTATACGATGATGTACGGCGGCGTAGATCCCAGTATTGCCGATTCCAATGCCTTAGAGCTGTATTTCCCGGATGAGACACCCATCAAATGCCTGGCCCTGTGGGGAACGGACCCCTCCTATTCCTGTCCGGCCAGCGGCGGGAATGCCGTGGTAGAGCTGCGGGCCAGAGGGGTGAAGACCATTTCCGTAGACCCCCGGTTTACTCCGGATGCGGCCAAGGCCGACGTATGGCTGCCCATACGGCCCGGAACGGACGTGGCGCTGCTGATGTCCTGGATCCGCTACATAATGGAGCACAAGCTCTATGACGAAGAGATTGTAATGAAATGGACGAATCTGCCTTATCTGGTGGATACGGAAACCCATCTGCTGGTGCGGGCGAACACCAGTGCGAAAGAGGAAGAGCCGGATACCTTTATGGTATGGGATGAAAATACCAATTCCATGAAGCCCATGGCTTATCCTTGGGACGACGCCTTAAAGCCTGCCCTGACCGGGTCCTTTACGGTGGACGGGAAAGAGTACAAACCGGCGTATCAGCTGCTGTGGGAGCGGGTGCTGCCCTATACCCTGGAAAAAGCCGGAGAGATCTGCTGGCTGGATCCTGTCAAAATCGAAGAAGCCATCAGGCTTTTCACGGAAAATACCCCCAGCGGCCTGGCTCTTGGAGTGGCTACCGACCAGACCCCCAATTCCGTTCAGGCGGCTATGGCGGCAGCGATTATAGATCTGATGATGGGAAATGTGGAGCGGCCCGGAAGCCTGCTTCAGCGGTTCCGTACCAGCGGTGTGCTGAAGATGCCCAATTATCCGGTTCCGGTGGCTACCAAGATGCTGCCTAAGGGACAGCTGGAAAAGCGCCTGGGCGCCAACGAGCACAAGGGGCTTCATATTTGGTATGCCGGGCATCCTTCCAGTATCCGGGATGCGGTGCTGACCGGAAAACCCTATCAGCCCAGAGTCTGGATCGACCGTTCCGGAAATAAGCTGGGGGTGGTGGCGGAAAGCGCCAAATGGGTGGAAGCCATTGAAAAGCTGGATTTTATCGTGCATGTTTACATGTATCCCACCTCTTTTTCCGCTTATGCGGATATCCTGCTTCCGGCGGAAGAGTGGCTGGAAACGGATATGATCGTGGAAACCTGCAACAAGCTTTTTGCAAGGCAGTCGGTGACCCATCTGTGGGAAACCATGGACGAAACTTTGTTCTGGTCCAAACTGGCCAGAAAATGCGCGGATTTGGGGCATGAGGGATGTAAGAAAGCCTTTGATGCGGAATTTATGGGAGAGGATCTGGCTTACTGGGACTCCATGGAAGAATTTTTCAGCCACTTTACCAAGGTGGTGGGCATGGACTGGAAAGAGTTTGCCGAAAAAGCGCCCTTCGAATATCTGCCCAAGGACGAATGGCGTACCTATTATGTATACAAGAACATCGACGAGAAGACCGGAAAGCCCCAGGGCTTTGCCACACCTTCCAAGAAGCTGGAATTATATCTGGAAAGCATGATCCACTTAAGCCGTACGGGACAGCCTTTTGCGGCGGAGCCCCTTCCTCCGGCTTCCAAGGATTACGACCCGCTGCCCTACTATCTGGAGCCCTTCGAAAGCCCGGTGCGGGAAGACGGGCTTCATGAGGAATATCCGCTGGTAATGACAAACGGCCGTGTGCCCTTCTATCATCATTCCACCCTGCGGAATATACCGGCCCTTCGGGAGATGTATCCGGTGCCGGAGATTTGGGTGAATCCCAAGACCGCGGAAAAATACGGCATTTCCCACGGGGATTGGACCTATGTGGAGTCCAAACGGGGAAAGATCACAGCCAAAGCCTGCGTGACGGAAGGCATCCATCCGGGCGTGGTATTTATGGAGCGGTTCTGGAATCCGGAAACGTTGGACACCAAGACCCACGGCTGGCAGGAAATGAATGTGAACGTTTTAACGAAGTCTACGGCGCCTTTCAACGATGTAGTGGGTACTTACACCTTACGGGGATTCCAGGTACGGATCAGCAAGGCAGAGGCGGCGCCGGAGGGCGTATGGACCAAGCCGGAAGACTTTAAATCCTGGCTTCCTGCGGGAACCGGAGAAACATCGGATATTTCAAAGGAGGGAAAGAGATGAAGCAGTATATCATTTTAGCGGATTTGGATCGCTGCATCGGCTGCCGGGGCGGCTGCCAGGTAGCCTGCAAAACAGAACATGGGATCGCCTTAGGCCCCTCCAGAAGCAAGCTTTATGCCATGGGGCCCACCGGGATCTTTCCGGATCTGCAGATGTATTTTCTGCCCCTGATGTGCCAGCAGTGTGAAAATCCCACCTGCGTCCAGGTCTGCCCCACCGGGGCCTGCTATAAGGATGAAGCGGACGGCGTCATTAAAATCAACCGGGACAGCTGCATCGGCTGCCAGAGCTGCAAGCGGGCCTGCCCCTATGATGCGATTTTCTTCAATCAGGAGCTGCGGGTTTCCGATAAGTGCAATGTCTGTGCAGAACGCAGGGAGCAGGGCGAAGAGCCGGCCTGTGTCCGTAACTGTTCCGGAAAAGCATTGATGTACGGGGATCTCAACGATCCGGACAGCGTGGTTTCCAAAGCCATCCGGGAAGCCGGGGAGGAGAATGTCTATTCCCTGCCGGATTGCGGCAATCAGCCCATGGGCAAATATATTTTAAGAAATGCAAAATGGCTGGATGTACTTCCCCAGGAATTTGAAAAAGAGCTGCAGGGAGGGAAAACACATGAGTGAAATGGAAAAAAAGAAGGATAACCAAATGGACGCGAACAGGAACGGAGAGGAAGCCGCTGTCAGAGCAAGGCTTGCCAGGAGCAGGGCATCCATGTACCGCTTCTTAAGCCGCCTGTATCTTCTGGAAGTGGACGAACATATGTTCGAATCCATGCTGAAAATGGAGTTCCCAAAGGCTGGTCCCCAGGAAGACCTGGAGGAGGGCTACGGGCTGATTCGGAAGTATCTTGCGGATGCGAAAAACCGTGAGGAGGTTCTGGATGACCTGGCTGTGGACTATGCCCGGATTTTCCTGTCCGCGGGAGTGGCCCAGGGCAAAGCGGCCTTCCCCTATGCTTCGGTTTATACCAGCAGGCAGCATCTGATGATGCAGGATTCCAGAAACGATGCGGCAGCGCTTTTTGCAGAAAAAGGGCTGGCTCCCAGAAAAGATATGTACCGGGTGCCGGAGGATCATCTGGGACTGCTGCTGGAATATATGGCGATGCTTTGCGGGCAGGAAGCGGAGAGCCAGAATTATGTACCAAACACAAGTTCTGGATCGGAAAGCCGGGACGGATCCGAAGCAGCAGGCGAACGCAGCATCGGGGCGGAGCAGGCGGATTTTTTGAAAAACCAGCTTCTGAACTGGACGGCGGCCTTTACGGCAGATGTTGTAAAATATGCATCCACGGACTTTTACCGGGGACTCGGGAAGCTGACGAAGGGCTTCCTGGCTCTGGAACGCAGCTTACTTTTGGAAAGATAGGAGGGGGAACATATGGGCTATTTGGTCAGCAAAGGGCGCATGGATGAGATATTTGCCGGGCGCCGGGAAACATACCGGATTTTTGCGCCGAAGCAAAACGGGAAAGTGATCCGCTACGGGGAAATCCATTCCGTGTCCGAAATCGTACATCAGGAGAAATCGCATTTTTCTCCCAAAGAAGTCTTTTATCCGATTATACAGACGCTTCTGTACTTTACCGACACCGAATGCCGGGAAAGCGAATTAACGGATGAACGGGATATCCTGCTGTTCCTCCGCCCCTGCGATCTCAACGGCATCCGGAGGCTGGATACCATGTTTTTGAAAAACGGCGGCCATGGGGATAATTTTTACCAGCGGATGCGGGAAAAGGTAAAATTTGTGCTGATGGAGTGCAGGGAAAGCTTTGAAACCTGCTTCTGCGTGTCCATGGGCAGCAATGTGGCTTCGGATTACGATTTGGCCGTGCGGTTCCCGAAGGAAGCGGAGGGAGAGCTTCTGGTTGAGGTAAAGGACCCTGCATTTGCGGAGTGGTTCCAAGGCGCGCAGGCATGTGATTTTACGCCGGAATTCGTAACGGAAAACAAAAAGAAGGTACAGGTGCCGGATATTATGGACCGAGCCATGGTAAAGGATATCCACGCCCTGCCCTTCTGGAAGGAATTTGACGACAGGTGCATCGGCTGCGGCGGCTGCAACACGGTCTGCGTTACCTGCAGCTGCTTTGACACCGCTGATGTGATTTACAATGAAACCAGCCGGGACGGCGAGCGCAGACGGATCTGGTCCTCCTGTATGCTGACGGAATTTACCACAATGGCCGGAGGACACAGCGTACGGCAAAGCTCCGGAGATAAAATGCGGTTTAAAACCATGCATAAGGTCTATGATTTCAAACGCCGGTTCGGGGAAGAAAATATGTGCGTGGGCTGCGGACGCTGCGATATGCGCTGTCCCAAGGACATCCATTTTTCGGAAACCATTGATACGCTGGCAAAAGAAGTGGAACGGCTGAAGCAGGAAGCATCGGCGAAAGGAGGGAATTAAATGCAGAATATAACATTACCGTCACCCCATAAGATTTTGCAGGTGGTGCATGAAACAAACGCAGAATATACCTTCCGGGTGCAGTGCGATGCGCCGGTAAACCACGGACAATTTTTCGTACTCTCCATTCCCAAAATCGGGGAAGCGCCCATTTCCGTCAGCGCCCGGGGAGAAGGCTATGTGGAATTCACAATCCGGAAGGTGGGACGGCTTACCGACGGCATTTTCGGCATGGAAAAGGGGGATACCCTGTTTATGCGGGGGCCCTACGGCAACGCGTTTCCCATAGAGGATTTTAAAGGAAAGCACCTTGCAGTCATTGCCGGAGGGACCGGGCTGGCGCCGGTACGCAGCATGCTGCAGTATTTCTGCGAACATAAGGAAGAAATCGCATCCGTACATTTAATTGCCGGATTCAAGGACCGGGACTGCGTACTGTTTGAAGAGGATCTTGCAAAGTTCCGGGATGCCTTCCACGCCATCTATACCCTGGATAACACCAGTGCGGAGGGCTTTGAAAAGGGCTTCGTAACCTCTTATGTGAAAGAGATTCCCTTCCGGGATTTTGAGGACTACAACGTGGTCATTGTAGGCCCGCCCGCCATGATTAATTTTACGGCCAAAGAATGCGTGAACCAGGGTGTTTCCGAGGAAAAAATCTGGGTATCTTTTGAGCGGAAGATGTCCTGTTCCGTGGGGAAATGCGGACACTGTAAGATAAATGAAACATATGTTTGTTTAGAGGGACCGGTATTTAATTATATAAAAGCGAAGGAATTACTGGATTAAGAAAACAGAAGATCGGAAAAGCTTCGGTCGGGGCTTTCGGCACAGGCAGTGTGGCCGGAAGCCCTTTTTGTGCTTTTTGGGGAATGATACTTCCTCTGGGGCAAATGCCTATTGCAGTGATTCCGGGAATAGGTTATACTGTTCTGAAAAAGGATGCAGATATGAAAGAAGGGATTCGTATGCAGAATATTGATATCCGCGGAATCAGCATGGGCGATTTGCTCTGCTTTGTAAAAGCAGTGGAATGCCGCAGCTTTACCCGTGCCGCGGAATATTTCCATCTGACCCAGTCAACCGTCAGCAAGAAAGTGGCGTCTTTGGAGCAGCAGTTGGATTTACAGCTTTTTATCCGGAAAAAGAAAGAGATTGTGTTGACGGATGCCGGGGAATATTTATATGAACGATGGAAGGAACTGCCGAATACCCTGGAAAATGACCTGCAGATGGCTCACACCTTAAAGCACGGATACCAGAATAAGCTGACCGTCGGCTTTTTGAATTCCTTCCGGACGGATGTGTTTTTGGAACCGCTGCTGGATATGCTGAAGCTGAACTGCCCCAAGCGGCGGATTGACGTGGAATACGGGGATTCCCGGCAGATTCAGGAACTGATGCTGAAGGGGCAGGCGGATGTGGTATTTACCAATTATTTTGCCCTGAAGGGGAAGGAATGCGGCAGCCTGCGCTGGAAGCGGTACCATGCCTGCCCCAGCCAGGTTTGTATGCGAAAGGAACATCCCCTGGCCCAAAAGGAAACCCTGGCCTCCGAAGATTTAAAGGAGAGCCGGTTCCTCTGCATTGCGCCCCATGTGCTGCCGGAATATGCCCGGATGCTTTCCGAATTGGGGGAACTGGGGGGATTTGTGCCCCGGATTTCCAAACATCTCTATTCGGCGGCCGCCCTTTCTATGAATCTGGCCCAGCCGGATGAGGTGTTTGTCTGTGACGACCTTTACCGGGAATACCACAACAGCCGTTTCTGCTTCCGGCCCCTTCCGGAGCTGGAAAGCGGATATGTGATGATTTGGGACAGCGAGAACCCCAGAAAGGATATCCGCAGCCTGATTGAGGAAATGGCCGGGTGGCTGGAACAGTTTGAAGAGGAGGCTGCCGGCGTAAGCGAAACGGATGTGAAGAGCAGCGAAACCGGGCCGGCTGCCGCCGGAACACGCTGTGGATAAAAAAGCAGCCCTATCGGCCATAGTTCCGATAGAGCTGCTTTTTTCGAAAAGGTATGGATTTTCATTCAGGTTCACAGAAGAGGAGAGGAACGAATCCGTTCCCCCTGCGGGTGCATTTTGTATGCAGTAGCCTATTCCCCTTCTGCCACAATGGTTTCCAGAACCTGGATCAAATCCTGCAAATTTTGGATTTGTACGTTCCGCTCCAGAATCGTATTTTTCAAATCCACCGACAGGGTTTCAAATTGTTCCTGAACGCCAGGGGCAATATAGGATGCCATTTTCATCACCTCGGTATAGGATGGCCGGGAATGGCGGAAAATATGTATGGATCAAAGAAAAATCAAAGGGACGGGTTCAAATCTGAATCCGGCTGATTAATTTGTCCACATAATACTGCTTGATATTTTTGTAATGCTTTTGCAATTCTGCCTGGGCTTGCTCCAGATCCTGGTTTTTCAGATGGTGGAAAATGGCCAGATGTTCCTGATAAGAGCGCCGGGCCAAAGTGTTGTCATCCGCCGTGGTGGACAAAAAGCGGGTATTTTGAACCTCCAGCTGGTCATACATGGAAGCCAGCCGCTTGTTGGAAGAAGAGGTAATCAGGAAACGGTGGAACTGCTGGTCCCATTTGGCGGCTTTCGTCAGGTTCCCTTCTTCCATGTACAGCTTCATTTTATTTAACGCCGTTTCCAGGAAGCTTAAGAAATAAGCGTCGATCCGGGCGGAAAGAGAGCGGATCGCATAGAGCTGCAGAACCTCGATCAGATCGTAAACCTCCAGGATGTCTTCAATGGAAAATCCGGTTACGGCGGCGCCCTTTCCGGGAACCAAGGTCAGCAGCCCTTCGTGGGTCAGCTGCTGGATGGCATTGCGGATGGGCGAACGGCTTACGTTATAAATTTCACAAAGCTTGCGTTCTGCCAGCACAGTGCCCTCCGGGTAGGTGTTGTTGATAATATCATGCTTTATTTGCTGATAAGCCTGCTGCTGCTTGCTTTCGGCAGAGGCATTTAAAATTTCCATTTTTGTTTCGTTTGCCATAGGAACCCCTTTCCGGAGCAAATGATCAAGCGCCGTTTTGCGGCGGTAAAATAAGCCCTTCCTAATAGTAGCATATTTCCAAAGGGGTTTCAAACAGAAAATCCGGAGTTTTAGGGAAAGGCTTATAGAAGAAAAGCGGGAAGAAGGATTTTGAAAAAATCAAGAAAATTTTACATTTCTCTGAACTTTTACGGAATACTTGAATACACCTTTTTGCTAAGATAAATACATCTTAACAGGAGGTGGGGCTCATGGACAAAAGAGAACGGGACTGGATGGTCAGGCAGGAAATCCGGGAGCGGCGCAGGATGATACAGAAGAGAAAAAGGCAGAACCAGCTGATCCGCAGAGGGCTTTTGGCGGCATTGTGCGTATGTATGGCGCTCTTTGGGATCCGCCAGGCTGCGTCCGGAAAAGCCTACGCCAAGGACCGGAAGGAAGAACGGCTTTCTGCCATGCAGGAACCGGACTACCGGGGAGCGGAAGGCGGCGGCCTCTTTTGCCAGCTGGCGGCAATGACAGTAGGACAGGCCCGGAAGGAAAAAGATACTTCTCAGGAGCCCAGGGAGGTCCGGATTGTGATTGATCCGGGACATGGCGGGAAAGATCCGGGCACCCTTTGGAAAGACGTCTACGAAAAGGATATCAACCTGGCCATTGCCAAGAAGCTTGTGAAAATATTAACGGATTCGGGCTATCGGGTTTTTCTGACCAGGGACAGCGATGCCCGGGTGGTGTTAAGCGAACGGGTGAAGCTTGCGGAGGAGCAGCAGGCGGATCTTTTTGTCAGCATCCACCAGAACGCCCTGGAAAAGGATACCGTGACCCAGGGATTTGAAATCTACAGCAGCAGCCGGGCCCGCAGCGAGGAGCTGGCAGAGCTTGTCCGCAGCGGCCTTCGGGATTCTGCCGGGGCAGTGGACAAAGGGGTTACGAAAAACAGTGATTTATATGTGCTGGAGCATACGACCATGCCCGCCTGCCTGGTGGAAACGGGATTTCTGACCTGCCAGGAAGAACGGGAGCGGCTTTTGGATGAGGACTACCAGCAGAAGCTGGCTGCGGGAATTGCCGAGGGCATTATGAAATTTTTAGAACGGAGCCCACAAGCGGAACAACAATTTTTGGATTCATATTGAAAAAATGTCAGGTATGGGTTATACTATATCCGTATATTCGAAATCCTATGGCAAATCAAAGGGACAAATCCGGATTTGCCAGAATCGCAACAGCAAAAGAAGGAAAAGGATGGTATGAGAAATGGCATTGTTAGAACAATGGCGCAGCATTGCGTATAATCAGGAAACAGATAAAGGGGAATTACAGCGCTTTTGGCAGCGGTACTTCCAGATGGAGAAGGAAGTATATGAGAAGCTGTTAGAGCATCCCGACGAAGTGGTGGAGGGCACCGTGAAGGAGCTGGCGGAGAAATATGAGCTGGACATTATGGCTATGACCGGATTTTTGGACGGTATCAACGACAGCCTGGTAACTCCCAACCCCATTGAAGAGATGGAAGAGGATACCCGGGTGAGCCTGGCCTTTGACAAGGAGAAGCTCTATAAGAACATGGTGGATGCCAAGGCGGACTGGCTCTATGAGCTGCCCCAGTGGGAAGGGATTTTTGACGAGGACAAGCGGAAGGAATTGTATCTGGAACAGAAGAAGTCCGGTACGATTGTCAAAGACCCCAAGATTTACCCCAATGATCCCTGTCCCTGCGGCAGCGGAAAGAAATATAAGAAATGCTGTGGAAGAAATCAGTAATTTTTCCAAAAATAACCTGTCCTTTCCTATTATATAGATAAGGATATGCCAAACAAAAGTTTGTTAGGCGGTTGGGAGCATCGTGGCATTTGCAGGCATTCCTTTTCGGGAGTGCCTTTTTGAGAATGAAAGGGAGAAATTCATATGAAGATTACATTAAAAGACGGTTCCGTAAAAGAATACGGGAATCCGTCTTCCATTTATGAGATTGCAGCCGATATCAGCGAAGGGCTGGCCCGGGCGGCGGTTGCCGGAGAAGTGGACGGCGCTGTTTTGGATCTGCGTACGGTTTTGGAGAAGGACTGCACCCTCAGCATACTGACGGCCAATGAAGAAAAGGGCCTGGCCCCCCTTCGGCATACGGCCTCCCATGTTTTGGCGGAAGCCGTAAAGCGGGTGCGTCCGGGGGCGAAGCTGGCCATCGGGCCTTCCATTGATACGGGCTTTTACTATGATTTTGATACGGAGCCTTTTTCCAGAGAGGATTTGGACAACCTGGAGAAGGAAATGAAGAAAATTATAAAAGAAGGGGCAAAGCTGGAGCGGTTTACGCTGCCCCGGGAAGAAGCCATTGCCTTTATGGAGGAAAAAGAAGAGCCTTACAAGGTGGAGCTGATTCGCGACCTTTCAACGGATGCAGAGATTTCCTTTTATAAACAGGGGGAATTTGTGGATCTGTGCGCAGGCCCCCATCTGATGAGCACGAAAAATATTAAGGCATTCAAACTGATTTCCTCTTCCATGGCTTATTGGCGGGGAGATTCCAAGAAAGCCCAGCTTCAGCGGATTTACGGGACGGCTTTTGGCAAGAAGGAGGAGCTGAACGCGTATCTGGAG
>CAJUSQ010000007.1 GCA_910588885.1 uncultured Lachnospiraceae bacterium | reverse complement strand
GGGCAGCGCGTACAGGGTGTCGTTCACGGAAGCCGCAAGGACGGCTTCCGGCAGGTTGGCAGCCCGGATTTCATCGGGATTTTCAATGGGGTCCAAAGCCCCGGCGGCTACCAGGGTATTCAGCTGGTCGTCTGCAAAGGCGAATACATCTGCCCCCTGCTCCAAATCCCCCATCAGTGCATTGGTACAGTTGCTTTCACTTTGGGGCATATAGGTGATCTGAAAATCGGCCTGTCCCTGATATTCTGCCTGAAATTCTTCGATGATCTGGGTAAGCAGCGCTTCATCCTCTTCCCCGCCCCAAACAGTCAGATTGACCGTATCAGAATCAGGGGGTTGTGCTTCCTGCAAAGGAGCGGGACTTTCTTTGCGGCACCCGGACAATAATACGGCCAAAATCAAGGCCGGAATGCAGATATAAAATTTTCGCTTCATGATTTCCTCCGTAAAACAATGATGTGTTGATAATAAAAAACGTTCTGCTGGCTGTTTAAATGTCAGCATAAATTTTCCCGTCTCGAAAAGGGACTTTTTTCTATTATTATAGCATGTTTTGGAGATTTTACAATTGAATTTTGACCAGGCATCCGGCTTTCGGCCGGAAACA
Organism: uncultured Lachnospiraceae bacterium; assembly: GCA_910588885.1. Taxonomy (GTDB): domain Bacteria; phylum Bacillota; class Clostridia; order Lachnospirales; family Lachnospiraceae; genus 14-2. The sequence continues at coordinate 48,356 of CAJUSQ010000007.1, read as the reverse complement.
CGCATACCTTTGGGATACACTGATTTCATTTATACATGATTGATTCCTGCGGCGGAATAACTGGCCGGGAAAAGATTTGTTATACTTTTATCAGTAAGAAACAGCAATTGTCCAAAGGGATTTGGACGGCTGCGGAACACATAGGGAAACATTCAGACTCAGAGGCCGGAAGAGAAAGGGCCGGAATAAGGAGGAACACTATGAAACAGAAATTTATGAAATGGATCACTGCCGCACTGATTGGTACAATGGCTTTTAGCCTGGCGGCCTGCGGAGGAACCGGGACAAAGGACAGTGAGACAGCGTCCGGGAACGAAACGGCAGCAGGCAGCGGAGAGGAGGCCGGAGGGAACGAAGAGGAGAACGGGGAAAGCAGCGAAGGAGCGAAAGAGCAGGGGGCCGGGGAGGAAACGGCCAAAGAGGACGTGACAATCGGAATTGTGGTAAAGACTGCCACCAACGCTCATTTCCAGGATATTGCATACGGCGCGATGCTGGCCGGAAAGGAGCTGGGAATTAAGGTAAAGGTAGACAATACCGCTACCGAGTCCGACGTGGACGGACAGATTACGAAATGTGAAAATATGATTTCTTCAGGAGCAGATGCCCTGATTCTCACGGCCAATGATTCCGACGGCGTAAGTGCGGCGGTGGATGCGGCCCACAGCGCAGGAATTCCCTTTGTGACCGTTGATACAACCATTACCAACCAATGGGGAGATGAGGGGAAGGAGTATCTGCCGAATTATATCGGAGTAGATCATACGGAAATGGCCTATAGAATGGCAAAACAAGTGTTCGATAAACTTGGCGGCCAGGGAAACGTGGTAATCCTCCGGGGCGTGGATGCGGCCAGCTCCTCCCAGGAACGGACGGCGGGCTTTGAACGGGCGATTGAGGAATATGAAGGCATTGAGCTGGTACAGTCCCAGAGCGCAGAATATGACCAGGATAAGGCGGCTTCCACCATGTCCGACATTTTACAGGGAAATAAGGGGATCCAGGCAGTCCTTTGCTGCAATGACCTGATGGCGGTAGGCGCAATTACGGCTTTGGAAGAAAATAAGATTCCGGTAGGGGAAGACGGTGTGTTGGTGGCAGGCATTGACGGCAATTATATTGCACTCCAGTCCATCCAGGAAGGGAAAATGTACGCTTCCGCATACGACTGGTCCATCCTTCAGGGCTACTATGCGGTACTGCAGGCGTATGATCTGATCCGGGGCAAGGAGGTGCCGGAGGAAACATTTACGCCGGATACCATAATTACCGGTGAAAATGTAGAAGACTACCTGCCCCATGGGGAGGAATTGTCCAACTGGCAGATGGGCGGTGAGATCGGGGACGTTTCGGATTATATGAAGGAGTTTGTAAAAATGGGTGAGGCTTTATGAGACAGGAAGCGGGGAAAGAGATCCTGCGGATGGAGCATATCTGCAAATCCTTCGGCGGGTTCGGTGTGCTGGAGGATGTGTCCTTTGACCTTAGGGCCGGAGAGATCCATGCTTTAATGGGAGCAAACGGGGCCGGGAAATCCACACTGATGAAGGTGCTGGCCGGAGTATATCTGCCGGACCGGGGAGAGATCTGGCACAATGACCGGCACATCCATTTAAAAGGGACCGTACGGGACGCACAGCAGGACGGGATCGCCATGGTATTTCAGGAACTGAATATCCTGCCCCATTTAAGCGTACTGGAAAATATCTTTATCGCCAATGAAATTTCCCATGGCGGAATCTATGACTGGAAGGCCATGCGCCGGCGGGCCATGGAGGTCATGGCGGAAGTAGGGGTGGAATTTGATCTGGATGCCAGGGCAGGGGAGCTGTCCGTGGCATCCCAGCAAATGATAGAGATTACCCGGGCGTTGAACCTGAATTCCAATGTGATTATTTTTGACGAACCGACCTCTTCCCTGACCTTACAGGAGACAGAACGTTTGTTTGCACTGATGCGGAGATTGAAGAAAAAGAAGGTGGGGATGATCTATATCACCCACCGGATGTCCGAGGTTTATCAGATGTGCGACCGCATTACCCTTTTAAGGGACGGGAAAAAGGTATTTTCCGATGAAATCGGCCGGGTGGATCACAAGCGGCTGCTGGCGGGGATTGTTGGCTCGGAGAATACCAATCAGTTTCCGGAAAAACATCACCGGGAGGGAGCGGTGATTCTGGAAGCGCGGCATGTCAGCTGCAGGGGAAAATACGAAGACGTGAGCTTTACGCTGAAAGAAGGGGAAATTCTGGGCTTTGCCGGGCTGGCAGGGTCCGGAAGGACGGAAATTGCCAAAACCATTTTCGGTTGTTTCAGGCCGGATGAGGGTGAGTTTTTTTATAGAGGAAAACCGCTTCGGGTGAAGAACCCGGCAGATGCGGTGCGGCAGGGTATCGGTTATGTCAGTGAGGACCGGAAGGCGGAAGGGATTCTGGCAGTCCGTTCCATTCGGGAGAACATGAGTTTGGCCAATCTGCACCGGCTGGGCCGGGGATTCCATATCCGGGGCAGGGAAGAGGCAGAGGCGGTACAGGAAAAGATCCGGGAGCTGAAAATCAAAGCCGGCAGCATGAACCAGCGGATTGAAAATTTAAGCGGCGGAAATCAGCAGAAGGTCTGTCTGGGAAAATGGCTGATGATCAAGCCGGGCCTACTGCTGCTGGATGAGCCTACCCGGGGCGTGGATGTTGGGGCTCGGGCAGATTTTTACCGGATCATACAGGAGCTGGTGAAGCAGAACATCGGCATCCTTATTATTTCTTCGGAGGAAGAGGAGCTGATCGGCCTGTGCAGCCGTATCCTGGTGATGCGGGAGGGCAGAAAAGCCGGGGAATTCCGGGATTCGGAAGAGAATCTGAAGGAAAAAATGCTGAAGCTGATGCTGAATATTTAAGGAGATCGACAATGAAAGTTTCGAAAGGGAAAATAATTTATGATAAATACGGTACCTACCTGATCCTGGTGGTACTGGTGATATTTTTTTCGATTACGGGCCAAGGTTTTTTTTCTGTCGGAAACCTGACGAATATCCTGCGTACGGCCGCGGTATATGCCCTGTTTGGCTGCGGGATGACATTTGTCATGATCAGCGGGAAAATAGACCTTTCCATCGGTTCCGTGGCCGCCCTGGCCGGCTGTGTGGCGGCCCTTTGCATGCAGGGAGGCATGCGGCCCCTGGCGGCTTCGGCCATCGGGCTTTTGACGGGGCTGGTCTGCGGATTTTTAAACGGTTTTTTCATTGCAAAGCTGCGGGTTCCCTTTTTCATTATGACGGCCGGCATGATGTATGCGGCCAGCGGGCTTGCCCTGGTTTTGACTCATGAAACCTCCATCGGGATTAAGGAGCAGGAGGGGGTGTTGTTTTCTTTTACCCTCTGGGGTGCAAAAACCATCGGGATCATTCCCACCCAGTTTCTGGTGGCCCTTTTCTTTTTTGCGGTTTGCTTTTATATTATGAAGCATACGAAGATGGGGCGTTATACGTATGCCATCGGCAGCAATGAAAAGACGGCGCTTCTTTCGGGAGTGAATGTAGAGCTTTATACGATTCTGATTTTTACCTTAAACGGGCTGGCTGCTGCTGCTGCCGGACTGGTACTGGCCTCAAGGCTTCGGACCGGCAGCCCCAACCTGGCGGACGGAGGGTATAACATCCTGGCCATTGCGGCAGCGGCCATCGGCGGAACCAGCCTTTCCGGCGGAGAGGGGAATATTGCAAAAACCCTGGTAGGGGCCTTTGTAATCTGTGTGATCAGTACGGGCCTGAATATTATGGGGGTGACCTCCTCAGTGCAGAATATCGTGATCGGAGCTGTCCTGGTGATTGTGGTGGCAGTGGATATGTTCGGGCGGCGCAAGGCGGTATAGAAGGAACGGAAAAGTGAGAAAACGGTATATTATACAGGGGCAAAGCCCCGGTAAACAGTCGTTCTATACTTCCAAAACATTACAAAAAAAGGGAAAAAATGTTGTGTTGCCGGATGAAAAGTAGTATAATAGACATGCCGGTAATCTTAAGAAATAGAGTGATACACGAGCTGTAAGGAAGGAACAGCAATTGATTGATGTACCAATTCCATGGATTAGGGTACCAGTATATTGAAACAGGATAGATGGAGGAGGAGAAAATCAATGTTCAATAATGAAAGAATTGAGAAAAGGCTTGTAAAGTCATTTCGTCTGGTTTCAATTATTACAGCAGTTGCAGCGGTAGTAGGATTGATTGCGGTATTTGTAATATCCAATCGGTATTCCTACGCATTAAAGAATTATGGTTTTGCCCAAGGGGATATTGGGAAGGCCATGTTTGAATTTGCGGATGCAAGGTCATCCCTGCGGGTAGCCATCGGCTATGACGATGCGGATGCCATTGCTACTGTGGTAAAGCAGCATGAAGAAGGGAAGGTTCTGTTTGAGGAGTATTTTGCACAGATAGAACGTACGATTGTATCGGAGGAAGGCAGGGAGACTTACGAGGAGCTGAAAGTAGAGCTGGAGGAGTATTGGAAGATAGATAGCGAGATTATGGATCTGGGCGCCACTACGGACCGGGAGCTTTGCGTGCAGGCACAGGAAATTGCCCTGAGCCAGCTTGCCGACCGGTATACCAGCATTTATACCAAGCTGGACAGCCTTCTGCAGGTGAAGGTGACGGAAGGAAACGGCCTTGCCACTACGTTGAATATTTTAACCTGGATTCTGGCGGCTGTAATTATTGCGGTGATTATCATTTCCATGGTAGTATCGCTGAAGATGGGGAAAACCATTGCAATTGGGATTTCCAAGCCGATGGCGGCCCTGGGAGCGCGGCTGCGGGAGTTTTCGGCGGGAGATCTTTCTTCTGATTTTCCGGAACACGATGCGGAAGACGAAGTGGCGGACATGGTGAAGGAAGCTACGGAGATGGCCGGGAAGCTGAATATAATTATTAACGATATCGGCTTTATTATGGGCGAGATGTCCAACGGCAACTATCGGGTACAGTCCGAGATTATTGATGAATATACGGGAGATTTCTCCAAACTGGTAGATGCCATGCGGGGCTTGAAGAATCAGATGACCGGAACACTGCGGTCCATCGGAGAAGCGTCAGACCAGGTATCCGCCGGATCATCCAATCTGGCAGAATCCGCACAGCATCTGGCAGAAGGTGCAACGGAGCAGGCCGGCGCCGTAGAAGAGCTGCAGGCGACGATTATGAGTATTGCGGAGACGATGGAGAGAAGCGCCGAGCAGGCGGAGGAATCTTATGAGCAGGCCAGGAAGTATGCGGATGAAGCAGATAACAGCCGTGCCGAGATGAATACCATGGTGGCTGCCATGGGCAAGATCAACGAGACATCCATGAAGATCGGGAATATCATTTCCGAAATCGAATCCATTGCGTCTCAGACGAACCTGCTGTCTCTGAATGCTTCCATTGAAGCGGCAAGGGCAGGAGAAGCGGGCCGCGGCTTTGCGGTGGTTGCAGATCAGATCCGCCAGCTGGCAGAACAGAGCGCCAAGGCGGCAGTGGATACCAGGGAATTAATCGAAGGCTCCCTGCGGGAGATTGAAGAAGGCAACCATGCAGTGGAGAACGCATCCGAATCCATTCAGATCGTGGTAGACGGAATTAAGCAGATTGCGGATGTTTCCAAGAGCTTAAGCGTAATGATGGGTGACCAGACCGTAACCATGCGTCAGGCCGAACAGGGCGTGAATCAGATTTCAGAGGTGGTACAGAACAATTCCGCAGCGGCAGAGGAATCCTCGGCGACCAGCGAAGAACTGTCTGCCCAGGCCGTTACCCTGGACGAATTGGTTGGCCAGTTCCTGTTGGCAGATGAGAACGTGGAATAAGGGCAATTGCAATCCCATTGATACATAGCAAGAATTATTTGGTTTCATAGACCGGACACAGAACACGGAAGACAGCTTTTGAAATGTCTTCGGGGCTCTGTGTCCGGTTTATTATTTTCTTGTAAAGACCCTGCTGCTGTGTGACCGGTAATCAATACCGGAGGACTGCTGTCAGCTCCGGGGTGGGGGCAGGGGATTTTTCACGGACGGGAATCTGCAGACGGCAGAAGTCCGGTTCACAGTCGTTTTCGTAGAAGCTGGAATCCAGCAGGCATTCGTCGTAGATATCCCCGGTAATTTCGTAGTTATGGTCGGAGATCCAGCGGACCAGCTCCGGAAGGGATGCCAGGTCGTAGGGCATGCAGTATCTGGAAAAACACACATAGAAGCCTTCCCTTAGAATGCGCAGGCCCGGCAGATCCGGGATATCGTGGCGGAAGAGACAGCATTCCCCGGCCCGGTTCAAGGGCGTTCCCTTTTCCAGCTCTTCTTTGAAAATAAAAGCGCCGTAGTGCTTGGAGGGAAGGATGTCGTATTTCTCTGCCGTATTCCAGATTTTCATCAAGGAACGGTGCAGGCCCCGGCGGGTGCGGTCATTTTCGTCCCAGGCGGAATACAATACCCGGCGTTCCGGAAAATACTGAATGGATGGTTCCAATCCGCTGTCTCCGTAGTCGGCGGCGCTTTGGTAAATCTGTACCCGGCGTTCGATTTTCAGAAGCTGTGCCTGAAGGGATTCGATTTCCTGACAGATCTTGTTTTTCTGCTGCTCCAACAGGCGGATGGTGGAAGTGGAAGCATGGGATTCGTTGTGTTTGCGGATATTTTCTAAAGGCATGCCGATGGAACGCAGGAAACAGATTTCCCGCAGCAACGGGATTTGCAGGGTGCTGTAGTAGCGGTAGCCTGTCTTCCGGTCTGTGATCTCCGGCTTGAACAAATTGATTTTGTCATAATAAATCAAGGTCTGCCGGCTGATGTCATGGATTTGTGCCATTTGGGAAATGGAAAGTTTTCGGGTTTCAGCGGAATTCATAGTTGAAAGCTCGGTGTTCATAATTTCCCTCCATTCTTTATGCAAACTGTATGATAGCTATAATATAGAACAAGGAATCCTGGTACGGCCATGCGAATTTCCCTTTCATTTATTTTAATTACGAATGAAAAGGCTATCCGGAAACGGAATAAGAGCGGGGGATTTTGGAATGACTGCCGGGGAAAAACTACGTTATACTATTCCTAACAAGATTCAAGAAAGCGGTTGCATAAAGCAGGAGATCCTGCTATAATGTACAAAACATAAGCTATTTTCAGTGAGGGTTTTGTGAAAGTTTTCACAAGACCGAAATAGCCGGAAATTTCATAAGCATTATTTCTTGAGCAAAAGTACCTACGGGATGAACCCGGATCGGGACATTTACGGTACTGCGCCGAGGGCGGAATGCCCTCCGGGGTTTGGCTGGAAACGGCCGGGCCTTCCCAGTGCCGCTGACGGCAGGCCGGAAGAATCAGAGAGGAGATTCCACGGTTTTGAAAAAAGAAATGAGAGGTTCCTTTGTCTTTTGGAGCGCAGACACTTTTTTCAGGGAGGGCTGCGCTCTTTTTGTGCCGAAAACGAAACAAAAGAAAGGGGATTGGATATGAAGCTGATCAAAACAGAGGACGCCGTAGGACAGGTACTCTGCCACGATATTACCCAGATCATAAAGGGCGTTACGAAGGACGCGGTGTTCCGGAAGGGACATGTGGTGACTCCGGAGGATATCCCGGTGCTGTTAAGCGTGGGGAAGGAGCACCTTTACATATGGGAAAAGGATGAAACCATGATGCATGAAAACGATGCGGCCGAGGTCCTGTATGAGATCTGTAGGGGAGAACATATGTACGGGTCTGAGGTGAAGGAAGGAAAGATCGAACTGATCGCCGAAGCGGACGGGGTTTTGAAGATCGACCGGGAGAAGCTAAGGAAAATCAACAGCCTGGGGCAGATGATGATTGCATCCCGGCACGGGGATTTTCCGGTGAAAAAGGGGGACAAGATTGCCGGAACCCGGGTAATTCCCCTGGTGATTGAGAAAGAAAAAATGGAAGCGGCGAAAAGGGCGGCAGGAACGGAGCCGATTTTTCAGATCCTGCCGTATCGGTACCGGAAGGCCGGAGTCGTTACCACAGGAAGCGAGGTTTACAAAAAGCGGATTCCGGATTCCTTTACTCCGGTGATTAAAGAAAAACTGGCGGAATATGGCGTGGAATTGGCAGAGCATGCGGTTTGCGACGACGATCCGGCACAGATTACGGCGGCAATCCGGGATATGCTTGAAAAAAAGACGGATTTGGTCATTTGTACCGGAGGGATGAGCGTGGACCCCGATGACCGGACTCCGTTGGCAATCAAAAATACCGGAGCCCGGGTGGTATCCTATGGGGCCCCGGTGCTGCCGGGAGCCATGTTTTTACTTTCCTATTATAAAGAAAAGGTTCCGGTATTGGGCCTGCCGGGCTGCGTCATGTATGCGAAACGGACGATTTTTGACCTGGTGCTGCCCCGGATTCTGGCCGGGGAAATCCTGACGGAGAAGGATTTGGCGGCTCTGGGCGAAGGCGGACTGTGTCTGTCCTGCCCGGTTTGTACGTTTCCCAACTGCGGATTCGGGAAGGGGGTTTAGGAAATGCAGGACACCTATGGAAGAAAGGTGGATTACATGCGGGTTTCCATCACCGACCGCTGCAATTTAAGATGCCGCTACTGTATGCCCGAAGGGATTTCCCGGGTTCCGATGGAAGAGATCCTGACCCTAGAAGAGATTGCCGCAGTCTGTACCCAGGCGGCGGGCCTTGGCATCCGGAAGCTTAAGGTGACCGGAGGGGAGCCTTTGGTACGGCCGGATTGTCCGAAGCTGATCGGGATGCTGAAGGAGATTCCGGGAATCGAACAGGTGACGCTGACCAGCAACGGAATCCTGCTGCCGGAGTTTGCGGAAGAACTGTACCAGGTGGGCGTAGATGGAGTGAACGTCAGTTTGGATACTCTGGATGCCGGAGAATATCAGGAGATTACAGGTTATGACGGGCTGGACAAGGTGCTTTCCGGAATTGCCCGGATGGAACTGTACCCGATTCCCTTGAAAATAAATGTAGTGCTTCGGCCCGGACGACAGGAGTGCTGGCAGGAGCTTTTGGAGCTGGCCCGGGACCGTCGGCTGGATGTGCGTTTTATTGAAATGATGCCCATTGGATATGGAAAAAATTTTGAAGCGGTATCCAACGACTGGGTACTCGCCCGGATCAGGGAGCAGTACGGGGAAATCGACCGGGAGTGGGAACCCCACGGAAACGGCCCGGCCGTTTACTACAAAATCCCGGGCTTTCAGGGCAGCGTGGGCTTTATCAGCGCCATCCATGGAAAATTCTGCAGCCAGTGCAACCGGATCCGGCTCACGGCTTTGGGGCAGTTGAAGCCCTGTCTGTGCTACGGGGAAAGTATCTCCCTGCGGGAAGCGGTGCGGGCAGGCCGGATGGAGGAGGTACGGGCCCTGCTGAAGCAGGCAATTGACAACAAGCCGGAAGCACATTGTTTTGATAATCAAAATATCATGACGGAAACCAGGGAAATGGTGAGGATAGGAGGATAAAAATGGGAGTCTTAAAGGCAATTTGCATCAGTACGAAACGGGGTATTCAAAAGGAAGAGATTCCGGAAGCGGAGATCCAGGAAGGCTGGGGCATTAAAGGGGATGCCCATGGGGGAAACTGGCATCGGCAGGTAAGCCTGCTTAGCTATGAAAAAATAGAGGACTTCCGGGCGAAGGGCGCTCAGATTTCCTTTGGGGCTTTCGGGGAAAACCTGATTGTGGAAGGCTATGACCTGCGTACATTGCCGGTAGGCACCCGGTTTCGCATTGGGGAAGCGGTGCTGGAATTGACCCAGATCGGAAAGGAGTGCCACAGCCACTGTGAGATTTATAAAAAAATGGGGGACTGCATCATGCCCCGGGAAGGGGTATTTACCCAGGTGCTGAAAGGCGGGCCGATCCGGCCGGGAGATGAAGTAGAAATGATTTTGCCCAGGGCAGACCGCCCCTTTACGGCGGCCGTCATTACCTTAAGTGATAAGGGCGCCGCCGGGGAGCGGCAGGACCAAAGCGGCCCTCTGGTGGAAACGTTGCTGAAGGATGCCGGATATCAGGTGGTGGAAACGCTGCTCCTCCCGGATCACAGAGCCGGGCTGGAGCATCAGCTGATCCGGCTTTCGGACCAGCGTCAGGTGAACCTGATTCTGACCACGGGAGGAACCGGATTTTCACCCCGGGATATTACGCCGGAAGCTACGGCGGCAGTCTGTGACCGGATGGCCCCGGGGATTGCGGAAGCCATCCGCGGCTATTCCATGACAATTACGAAACGGGCCATGCTAAGCCGGGGAGAGTCCGGAATCCGCAAACAGACTTTAATCGTCAACCTGCCGGGAAGCCCGAAGGCGGTGGAGGAAGCCCTTACCTATATCCTGCCCCAGCTGGGCCATGGCCTTGGGATCCTGAGGGGAACCGAGGGAGAATGTGCGAGAACATATGTTCCTGGTTCGGAGGAAGGAAAGCAGGAAGCCGGGCCGGATCAGGAAAAGAGAACAAAGGAAAGAGAGAAGATGTAGATGGGAAGGACGGAATCGGAAAAGAACAGGAAAAGGAAAAAGGGGATCAAAAGCGGATGGATGCAGAACTGCCTGGCTGTGATGCTGGTTCTGACCCTGGCGGCAGGAGTGACAGGCTGCGGGGGAAAAGCGGGGAATCCATCGAAGGGGCCGGAAGCCGGGGAAACCATTGAAGGGGCCGGAAGCGGCGAGTCGAAAGAAGCGCTTACGGAAACGGAAATCCAGGTTTTTATTGCGGCCAGCCTGAACAGGGTAATGACGGATCTGGCGGAGCGTTATCAGAAAATGCACCCGGAGGTTAAGATTGTATTTCATGCCGACAGTTCCGGGACCCTTTTGACCCAGATTCAGGAAGGCTATGAATGCGATATCTTCTTTTCCGCGGCCCAAAAGCAGATGGACATCCTGGAAGGAGACGGATTGGTAAAGGAAGGCTCCCGGAAAAACGTGGTGAACAATCAGGTGGTAGTATTGACTCGTAAAGACAGCGGGACGAAGGTACAGGGCCTGTTCAATTTGAAGGACGCAGACAGCATTGCCCTGGCAGGGGGCAGCGTACCGGTGGGGAAATATACCCGCCAGGCGTTGGTGAACCTGGGAATATGCGGGGAAACGGAGGATGCTTCTAAAATCACGGCCCGGGAAGTTTCGGAAGCTTTGGGCGGCGTGGAAATCAGCGAAATGGACAACGTCAGCAAAGTCCTGATTGCCGTGGCGGAAGGCGCCTGCCAGGTGGGAACCACCTATTACTCCGATATTTACGGCTACGAGGAGCAGGTGGAAATCCTGGAGCAGGTTAGCAATGAGCTGACCGGGGAGGTAAGCTATCCCATCTGCCTGGTGCAGAACCCGGAGGCGGAGGAGGCACAGGCCCTGGCAGCGGAAGCATTTTTCCAATATGTGGTTTCCGAGGAAGCGAAGGAAGTATTTGCAGCATATTATTTTGATACGGATACGGAGCCCTAAGGCCGGGCGGGAGGAAGGAAATGGATGAGATTGTGAAACTCTTAACGGAATTGGATTACAGCCCGCTGTTTATTTCCCTGAAAACGGGAATTGCCGCCACCGTTGTTTCCTTCTTTTTGGGTATCTATGCAGCCGGAAAAGCCATGAAAGCAGGGCCCCGGGCAAAAGCGGTCCTGGACGGGATCCTGACCCTTCCCCTGGTGCTGCCGCCTACGGTAGCCGGATTTTTCCTGCTTCTTTTGTTCAGCACACGAAGGCCCGTAGGGGCTTATCTGTATGATAAATTTGACCTGAAAATCATACAGTCCTGGGCCGGCTGCGTCATTGCGGCTACCGTCATTGCCTTTCCCCTGATGTACCGGAATGCCCGGGCTGCTTTTGAACAAATGGACGTAAATCTGATCTATGCGGCCCGTACGCTGGGAATGCCGGAGCGGAAGATTTTTTGGAAGGTGGTGCTGCCCACGGCCGGGCCGGGAGTGGCGGCAGGAACCGTCCTTACCTTTGCCCGGGCCCTGGGGGAATACGGGGCCACCTCTATGCTGGCCGGAAACATTGCCGGGAAGACCGGTACCATTTCCCAGAAAATTGCCATGGTGCTTCAGGACGGGGACTACCGGATGGCGGGGATCTGGGTGGGAATCGTGCTGGCCCTGGCCTTTTTGCTGGTGCTGCTTTTGAACCTGATGCTGGGAAAGAAACTGAAGCATGTGAAACGATGGTAAAAAGCGGAAGCATGTGAGGCGATGGGAAAAAGGCGAAAGCATGCGAAACGATGGCAAAAGCGGAAGCATGTGAGGCGATGGGAAAAGGCCGGGAGTTCCGGAAAGGAGAAGGGGAAAGGGAGACATGAAAAAGGCTTTGGCTATGGAAATACGGATCGAAAAAGACCTGGGGGATTTTCGGCTGGATCTGGCATTTTCCAGCGACTGCAGGCGCATTGGGATTCTGGGAGCCTCCGGCTGCGGAAAAAGCCTGACCTTAAAATGTATTGCCGGAATTGAAACGCCGGACCGGGGGCGGATTCAAATAGGAGAAAAACTGATGTTCGACTCCCAACGGCGGATTTCACAAAAACCCCAGGTGCGGCGGGTGGGCTATTTGTTCCAGAACTACGCCCTGTTTCCCACTATGACAGTGGAGCAGAATATCGGGGCGGGCCTGACCGGAAAAAAGCCTGCAATCCGCCGCCAGGTAAGCCGGATGGTGGAGCTTTTCCAGCTGGAGGGGCTGGAAAAGCGGCTTCCCGGGCAGCTTTCCGGCGGGCAGCAGCAGCGGGTGGCATTGGCCCGGATTTTGGCCTATGAGCCGGAAGTGATTCTTTTGGACGAGCCCTTTTCGGCCTTGGATGTCTATTTACGGGATCAGATGCAGCGGGAGCTGATGGAGCTTTTGAAGGACTATCCGGGCATTGTGATCCTGGTGTCCCATAACCGGGACGAGGTCTATCGGATGAGTGAAGAACTCCTGATTTTGGAAAAAGGCAGGCTGGCGGGCCAGGGCCCCACCAGGGAGCTGTTCCGGGAACCGAAAAATACGGCCGCCGCCCGGCTGACGGGATGCAAAAACATTGCAGCGTGTCTCCGGCAGGGGGACGGGACCTTTTTGATTCCGGAGTGGGAATTTACGTTTTCCCTTTTGGAATTGGGAAGCAGAGGAGCCGGTTTTTTCAAAGGCCGAGGGGGACGGGAAATTCATGCAGCGGCGATTCGGGCACATCAATTCCGCGTCCGGCGGACAGAAGAACCCTGCTTTTCTTTTCCCGTGCTGGAGCCGGTGGTTACGGAGGATTTGTTCGAATTTCATATTTCCTTCCGGCCGGGAGAAGCGGCCCCTGGCCGCATGGACTGGAAGGTTTCAAAGGAGATCTGGGATCTGGAACGGGACGGCCTTCCGGCACGGCTTTTTTTGAAAAAAGAAGATTTGCTGCTGCTGGACGGATAGGGCTAAAAGCAGGAAGGAGCGGCGGAGGGCCGGGAAGCAGGCCGGAGGGCAGACACGAACGACGGAAGACCGGGAGCAAGCCAAAGAGCAATGGAGAAAGAGGGAGCAGAGATGGAATTTGGAACAGTGATATTGGCCGGGGGAAAGAGCCGGCGGATGGGGAAGGATAAAGCAGAACTGATGTTTGGAAAGAAAACCTTTCTGGAGAAGCTGATTCAGGAATTTCGCGAATGTCCGGAACTTCTGATTTCCGTGGCCGCAAAAAAAGACCGGCCGGATTGGGCGGGCAGAACCGTGGAGGATGTGTATCCGGGCTGCGGCCCCATGGCCGGGCTTCATGCGGCCTTAAAAGCCAGCCGTTGTTCTGCGCTGTTGGCCGTGCCCTGCGATGTGCCCCTTTTTTCCCAAAAAATAGCAGAACAAATGTACGAAGAGTGTTCCCCGGAGGTGGACGCCGTGGTCGCCGTATCTGCGGACGGACGAATCCACCCGCTCTGCGGGATTTATAAGAAAAGCTGCGTCCCGGCTATGGAACGGCGTTTGGAGCAGGGAAATTACCGGATGCAGGAGCTGTTAAAGGAATTGCGGGTGAAAACCTATCAGGTAAAAACCGGATCCTGGCGTCTGCAGAACGTCAATACGCCGGAAGAATTGGAACGGCTCACAGTCCAAAGTGTCCTGGCGGTTTCCGGCTGGAAAAATGCGGGAAAGACGACGTTGATCGAAAGGCTGATTCCCGGATTGACGGAATCGGGCCTGCGGGTTGCCGTGATCAAGCATGACGGCCATAGCTTTGAGCCGGATGTGCCGGGAACCGACAGCAGCCGCTTTTTTCAGGCCGGGGCCTGTGCGTCCATGGTCTACGACGGCGCCAAGTATGCCCTGACCAGGCGGGAAAAGGTTTCGGCGGAGGAGCTTTTTTTGCTGTCTCCGGATGCGGATCTGTTTTTGCTGGAAGGATTTAAGGAAAGCGGATATCCGAAAATAGAGATACTCCGGGCAAACCCCAAAGAACCGCCGATCCCGGGCCTGAAGGGCCGTTTGGCGTATGTCCTGCCGGAAAAGGAAAGGGAAACCGGGCCTGGGAAGGCAGGGCCGGGAGGGCCGGAGTATGGCCGGAGGGCAGAGGAGATAAAAGATCAGGAGGTTCCGGTATTCGGCCGGGAAGAGATCCGGGAGCTGACTGCCTTTATCCTGGAATTGTATGAAGCGGGAAAATTGCGGGCGCGTTTTGAACCGGAGGAGGGAGAGAAATGAACAGTTTAAGGGAAAATCAATGCCGGGAAAAGAATAAGAACATATGTTCTTTTGAGGAGGCCGGACGTATGCTGGAGGGGCTTTCCGTTTCCCAAAAAACGGAAAAGGTTTTGCTGCAGGAAGCATATAACCGGGTGCTGGCGGAGGATGTGACGGCCAAAATCCCGGTCCCGCATTTTCGGAAAAGCGCTTATGATGGGTTTGCCCTGAAAAGCGAGGATGTGAAGGAAGCGGAAAAGGAGCGTCCGGCGGTGCTGAAGATTAGGGAAACCATAGGAGCCGGGAGCCTGGGCGCAGGCCCGCTGCGCTCCGGTACCGCCGTAAAAATCATGACCGGAGCCATGGTTCCGGAAGGGGCGGATACGGTGGTCAAGCATGAAGATACTTGCTTTTCGGAGGAAACCGTGGAGATTTTTCATCCGGCGGCTCCCGGAAATATCATTGAGGCCGGGGAGGATGTTTCCGGGGGAAGCCCGCTGCTTTTGGCGGGAACGGTATTGGAGCCGGCGGATCTTGCCCTGCTGGCCGGACAGGGGTTTGCAGAGGTTATGGTGTACCGAAGGCCCAAAGCCGCGCTGCTTAGTACCGGAAGCGAGCTGATTGAGCCGGGGAAGCGGCTGGAAGCCGGAAAGATTTATAATACCAATGCCGTCCTGCTGGGAGGATATCTGGAAAAATACGGGCTGATTCCCGAGGATCGGGGCATTGTAAAAGACTCCCTGCCGATACTGAAGGAGCAGCTGGAAGCGGCGCTGTCCGTTTCCGATTTGGTGGTGACAACCGGAGGCGTTTCGGCCGGGGATTATGACTACGTCCAAAGGGCGTTGGAGGAAATCGGGGCAGAGATCCTGTTTCACCGGCTGCCCTTTAAGCCGGGAGGAGCCATGCTGGCAGCCGTAAAGGACGGCAAAGTAATTCTGGGCCTGTCCGGAAATCCCGGAGCCGCCGCAGTGGGCCTGCTGGCAGTGGGCCTGCCTTATTTGAAAAAATTATGCGGCCGGAGAGTGACCCAAACGGAAACGGCGGAAGCGGTCCTGGCCCAGCCCTTTGGAAAGGCCAGCCGGGGAACCCGTTTTTTACGGGGAAAAGCCGGATACGAACATGGAAAACTGGTGTTCGAGTCATCGGAGAATCAGAGAAACGGCTCTGTGTCCTCTCTTCAGGAGTTAGGTTTGTTGGGGGAAATTTCTGCCGGAACGCCCCCGCTTCCTGCCGGAGAAAAAATAAAAGTATTTTTTGTATAAAATTCAGAATTTTCTTGCGGAATCCGTACAGTTGTTTTATAATTACCATAAGGGCCGCAAAGCGGTAGAATGGAGGATGTTATGAAACAGAAAAGACGGAGCAGTATGTTCCTGCTGCTGGCAATTCTGCTGGCTTTGGCAGGATGCGGAGGTACGAACCAGAAGGGGCAGAATGGGTCAGATGCCAGAGAAGAAGCGGCAGATCAGAAAGAAGCAGCATCGGATCAGCCGGGAGCAGCAGATGATAAGGAAGCGGCAGATCAGCCGGGAGCAGCAGGTGATAAGGAAGCGGCAGATCAGCCGGAAACAGCAGATCGGAATAGCACGGCAGCGAATCAGCCAAATGAGGCTGCAGACAAACCGGGAGCAGCGGTGGATCAAACCGGGGATGCGAAGCAGGGCACATCGGAATGTATCACCATAGAAGAAGCGAAGGCCATTGTGTTAGAGCACATCGGGATTTCGGAAGCGGAGGTTCAGTTTGTCCGGGTACAGCTGGATACGGAGAGTGGACTTTCCCAATATGAACTGGAGTTGGCCAGCGAAACGGAGAAATATGATTATGAGGTCAACGCGGTGACCGGAGAGATCCTTTCCATGAACACGGAACCCAATACGAATCAGGGAAGCAGCCAATCTTATGATCATAATACGGACTATAATCATAACTCGGAGAATCAGCATCATGAGTATGAGTCTTCCCCCAACAGTGATCATATGGCCTGGGAGCAGGTGAAACAGATTGCTCTGGATTATGCAGGAGTTTCCCAGGAGGAAGTCCGGCATATGGAGATCCAGTTTGACTATGAGGACGGCCGGGCCGAATATGAACTGGAATGGTACGTGGGTCGGACGGAATATTCCTGTGATATAGATGCGCTTACAGGAGAGGTTCTTAGCTTTGAAAAAGATATGGATTAAGCTAAAAGTCCGCGTTTCCGATACGGGAACGTGGACTGAGATTACGCAGAAAATGCGGCGGGTAATTAATACCGCCGCATTTTGTGTATCAGTCTTCTTCTTTGGACTCCCCGCCCTCATCGGATGCGGGAGCCGATAAATTACCAAGATAATTCTGCATGGCTTCCAGATTGGCTTCCGTCTGGGAAGCGGCGGATTTCTTGTTGACGCTGTCATAGACAGAGTAGCCAAGCCAGCCCACAACGGCAAGGCAGATGACCGCTCCCACGATGCGGCCGATGGTACGGTTGCGCCGTTCCCGCTTCATAATCTGCTTCCGGTTGGCTTTCTCTTCCTTATATTTGTTTACCTTTTCCTGACTCATGGCAAAAAATCTCCTTTGTTTATAAATTTTCTGTTCCGGCCTTGTAAAAGCCCGGGTGTAGTTGAAACATAGGGTTTCAAACACGCCTTTGCAGCACTAACCAGTATTATACAACATTTTTGTGAAAAAGTGTTGAAAATATCTAAAAATTTTAAAAAATCTCCTGATTTGCAGCCGGCAGAAAAGGTTAAATTTTTACCAATGAGCTGCAGTAAGAAATTTAGATATCCGAAAAATATTATTGCACGGAAAAAAGGCACGGAGAATTGTTTGAAAAAAATTTGGAATCTTCGGGTAATAGATTGACAGTTTTGGACAAAAATGCTAAAGTTTCATTAACAGTTATCGAGCACGACAGGAAAAATGTACAAAAATAGAGCAAAAAGAGAGGAGGAAGCCGTGGCAGGGAATATAAAGGAAATTGCAAGGCTGGCGAATGTTTCCAGAGGGACCGTTGACCGGGTTTTGCATAACCGGTATGGGGTAAGCGAAGAAGTCCGGCAGAAGGTAAATCAGGTAATCCAGGAATTGAATTATCAGCCGAATACGGTGGCCAAGGCGCTGAAGCGCTCGCAGAAGCCCATTGCATTGGGCGTTATTTTACCCCCTGTCCATATTGAATTCTTTCACGAGGTGGCCCGGGGCTTTCAGGCCGGCACGGAGAATTATCAGTCCTATGGGGTGGTGGTGTATCAGGAGACGCTGGAAGTCTATGATTTCTGTCATTGGAAAAAGGCCGTGGAGCGGCTACTGGAAAAGAATATTCAAGGATTGATCACGGTAGGGATTGATATACCGGAAGCCCGTGAATATCTGGAACGGATGGCCGAAAAGCCCGACGTGGTAATCTACAATACGGATTTGGATTACGACGGGAAAATATGCTTTGTGGGCCAGGATCATTATGCCTCCGGAAAAGCGGCAGGAAGCCTTATGGGGCGGATTGTGAAGCGGCAGGGAGAAATCTTTACGGTTATGATGCCGCTGTCAAAACAGGCAGGCGTTTTGCGGTATCAGGGATTTCAGGAAAGCATCCGGGAACAGAATGAGGGGCTTACGCTGCTGGAGCCGGTGATTACGGGGGAAGATCCGGATGTTACCTACAAAGCAGTAAAAGAAGCATTGGAAAAGCATACGGAGATCAGGGGCATATTTATCAACGATTCCACGGTGACCGCAGCGGCAAGGGCAATTGAAGAATCGGGAAGAGGAAAAGAGATTTCGGTTATTTCCTTTGATTTGCATGGACAGATCCGCACTTATCTGGATAAAGGGATCATAGATTATACCATTACCCAGGAGCCGTTCTATCAGGGGTATCTTCCGATACAGATTTTGTATGAAAAGATTGTGATGGGGAAGCCGCCGAAACGGAAGAATTATTTTACCATGATTGATATCCGGTGCAAGGAGAATCAATATTACGAAAATATCAGTACTTTTTATGAAAGCTAAAAAAGGGAAGCGTTTTACGTGTGCCCAAACCGTGCTCGAGCACAGAAGGAGGGAAAAATGAATCACAGAATCGGAAAATTAAAGGCTGTAACCGGGAGAACGGAGTTCAGCGTATTCATCGGACTTGTTTTACTGACAGTTGTTATGAGCATTGCCAGCCCCTTTTTCCTGAAAACGTCCAATATTTTCAACGTGCTAAGCCAGATTTCAAGATATGGAATTATTTCCGTGGGAATGGCGCTGGTAATTATTACAGGGGGGATTGACCTTTCGGTAGGGTATGTGGTTGGGCTGTGCGCATGCGTTGCGGCCTGGCTGACCTCCCAGGCACAGCTTCCGTGGCCGCTGGTATTGCTGCTGGTGCTTCTGTTAGGAGGGGCAATCGGAACGGTGAACGGTTTGCTGGTAACCAAGATGAAGCTGGTACCGTTTATTGTAACCCTGGCAACCGGAAAGATTTTATCGGGCTGTACGCTGCTGATTACAAAGGGAATGCCGATCAGCTTTGAATCCCCCCTGGCATGGCTGGGAAGCGGGTACATCGGCCCCATTCCGGTCTGCGTCATCATCATGTTCCTGATTATCATCGGGGGAAGTATTTTTGCCCAGAGCACGCTGACGGGACGTAATATTTATGCCATCGGGAATAACGAGCGGACGGCGGAGCTGTCAGGAATTAAAGTAAAAAAACTGAAATGTTCGGTATATATCATTACCAGCCTGCTTTCCGCTTTGTGCGGGATCATTGTGGCAGGAAACCTGTACAGCTCGGATGCGTCACTGGGCATTGGTTACGAAACGGATATTATTGCCGCGGTCGTAATCGGCGGGGTGTCCATGAGCGGCGGCGAGGGTACCGTATGGGGCTCTTTGATCGGAGCGGGGATTATGGGAATTTTGAAGAACGCGTTTGTTCTTTTAAATATTTCTTCCTACTGGCAGTCCGTCGTGATTGGGATTGTAATTATTGTAGCCGTAGCACTGGATGTGCTTAGAGTGAATAAAAAAGAAAAGTAAAGGAGAGAGCAGCTATGAAGAAACGAGTAATCAGTGTCATGTTAGCAGCAGTTTTGGTATTGGGGTTAATCGGGTGCGGCGCCGGAAACAATGGAGGGACCGCCAAAGAGGAGTCCGGGACCAAGACGGAGGAAAACAACGGGAAGAAAGAGCCCGAAGATCAGACCGAAGAGCAGCGGAAGGAGGCATCCGGGGAGCAGCAGAAGGAAGAGTCCAAAGATCAGTCCGAAGAGCAGCAAAAAGAAGAAACCGGGGATACGGAAAATCAAAGCGCCGGGGATACGGCGGATGTGCAGCAGTTCAATTATGAACCCAAGAAAAACGATACGGGAAAGGAATTCCGGATCGCAGCGCTGACCGTGCAGAACAATCCGTTCTGGGTGGATGTGACAAAGGGGATTGAAGCGGCAAAAGCCGCACTGGCGGGAGACGACTATCATACAACGGTTGATATGATTACCGTGGATGACTTTGACGGCCAGGTATTTGCCGAGACAATTGATACCTGTATCGTAAAAGGCTATGATGCGATTACAACGGTTGGTGTTTCCGATGCGATCGTTCCGGCAATCGACAAGGCGACCCAGTCCGGGATACCCGTTTATGTATTCAACAGTGATACGGAAAAAGAATCCAAGAGAGTTGCATTTGTAGGACAGGATCTGTATGCAGCAGGGGGTGTGGCAGCGGATACGGCGGCAGCCCTGATCGGGGAAAAAGGAAAGGTGGGCATCATCACAGGACTTTACAGTGTGAACGCCCATGAGCTAAGACGTCACGGGATTGAAGACACCATAAAAGAGAGCTATCCGGACATTGAGATTGTCGGCACTACGGAGAACCATGATTCCGCAGATGAAGCCTATACCCAGACAAAGGACTTTATCACCGGAAATCCGGATCTGTCCGCCATTCTGGTAACGGCCGGAGGGCCCCACGGAGCAGCGAAAGCAATTGAAGAGCTTGGGATGCAGGATCAGATCAAGCTGGTATGCTTTGATACGACTACAGAGATTGTCAGCTATGTGCGGAAGGGAATTATAAACGGTACGGTAAGCCAGGACCCCTTTGGGCAGGGTGCGGATCCGATTATCCTTGCCTACAATCAGCTGGTGACGGGCAATGCGGAAGTGACAGGAAACGCTTTTACGAAAATGGATGTTATAACACCGGAAAATATCGGGGAATTATTCCCGGAATAAACCGGCATTAGAAAGGGAGAAAACCGATGGGAGATTCCATAATTTGCGAATTACAAAATATTACAAAGCGTTTTCCGGGTGTCGTGGCGCTGGATCAGGTGAACCTATGCATAAAAAAAGGAGAAATTCTGGCAGTTGTCGGAGAAAACGGGGCGGGAAAATCTACGCTGATGAATATTTTATCGGGAGTATTTCCACAGACAGAAGGAAGAATTCTGTATGAAGGGCAGGAAAGGCATTTTTCCCATACAAGGGAGGCGCAGGCAGAGGGGATTGCCATGATCCACCAGGAGCTGTCTTTGTCTAATGCCCTTAGCATCGCCGAAAATATTTTTCAGGGGAGGCTGCCCAAAAAGGCCAGCGGCCTGATTGACAAACGAAAGCTTTACAGGGCCAGCCAGGAGCTTTTGACACAGGTGGGGCTGAAGGGGATCAATGTAAGAACCCTTGTAAGGGACATGAATGCTTCCCAACAACAGCAGATTGAGATTGCAAAGGCATTGTCCCTGCATGCGAAATTATTGATTCTGGATGAGCCCACCTCTGCCCTGACGCCTGCGGAAGCCAATATTCTTCATGATGTCATGAAAAAGCTGCAGGGCGAAGGGATTACCATGCTGTATATTTCGCACAAGCTGGATGAAATTATGAAAATAAGCGATCGAATCGCGGTATTTCGGGATGGCAGATACATAGATACGCTTGTTACGAAGGATACAACGATCGAACATATGATCTCATTGATGGTAGGGAGAGAAAACGACGCCGCCTATACCAGGGCGAAATATATGACAGAGGAGGATTACCGCTCCCGGCCGGTTGTAATGGAAGTAAAAAATATGACGGTGCACAAAAAAGTGCAGGATGTCAGCTTTCAATTGTACCAGGGAGAAATTCTGGGCATTACCGGGCTGGTAGGAGCCGGGCGGACGGAGCTTCTGCAGGCGATCTTTGGGGCGGACAAAAGGGAACAGGGCGAGGTCTTCATAGAAGGGAAGCCCGTGAAAATAAAGCATCCCGCAGATGCCATTAAGAGCGGAATGGGGCTTGTACCGGAAGGAAGAAAGGCACAGGGGCTTTTCCTGGGGATGAATGTCCGGGAAAATATGTCGATTGTAAACCTGAAAAAGCAGATTTCCGGCCTGCATCTGGTCCGAAGACAGGAGGAACGGAGAAAGACGGCGGAATTCAAGGAGCGGCTTCATGTAAAAACCCCGTCGCTGGAACAGAAAATCGTGAACCTGTCCGGCGGAAACCAGCAGAAGGTGATTATTGCAAGATGGCTGATGAATCATCCAAAGCTTTTGTTTCTGGATGAACCCACCCAGGGAATTGATATCGGCGCCAAAACAGAAATCTACGACATCATTCATGATTTATCGGAGAACGGAATGATCGTTATGTATGAGGGAAAGGTTTCCGGGGAACTGCTGCATTCGGATTTTGAGGAAGAACAAATAATGACGTATATGTCTGGAAAATAGGAGGGGAAAATATTGACATCCAGAGAACGATTGATCAAAACATTAAATCATGAAGAACCGGATCGTGTAGTTGTGGATTTGGGTTCCACTACCATTACCGGAATTAATGCCAATGCCTTGGATAAATTGAGAAAAGCCCTGAAGCTGGAGGAACGCAAGATAAAAATCAGCGAGCCGTTGCAGCTTTTGGGACTGGTGGAGGAAGACGTAAGAGAAGCCCTTCATATTGATATTGTGGATATTACGAATAACTATACCATGTTTGGATTTGAAAACAAGAATTGGAAGCCCTGGACCCTTCCGTCAGGACTGCAGGTAGAGGTTCCGGGAGAGTTCAATACCACCGTTGGGGAAAACGGAGAAACCTACCTGTATCCCCAGGGGGACTTAAACGCCGCCCCTTCTGCCGTTATGCCGAAAAACGGATTTTTCTTTGATAATATTGAAAGAGGCAGTATTCCCTTTGACGAAGACACCACAGGGGCCAGGGTGCATTTTAAAGATGATTACGGGCTGCTGACGGAGGAGCAGCTAAGGTATATGGAGGACCGGTGCGATTATTTTTACCGGAATACCGGGTATGGAATGATTGGGGGAGGAGCCCTTGCAGGTTTCGGGGATTTCGCAATTATCCCCGGCCCCAATGTTAAGAATCCGACGGGAATCCGTTCGCTTCCGGACTTTATGATGGCCCATAAGATCTGCCCGGATTACATTCATGAATTGTTTGAGATGCAGCTGGAGGTGGGGCTTGAGAATGCAAAGCGCTTCTTCCAGGCTGTGGGAAACAAGATTCAGGCAATCATCATTTCAGGTACGGATTTTGGAACCCAGAACGGGCCGTTTATGTCTCTGGACAGCTATCGGGAATTTTATAAGCCGTACCATAAAAAATTAAACGACTGGGTACATGAAAATACCGGTTGGAAGACCTTTTACCATACATGCGGCGCAGTTATGGAGTTTATCCCCGATTTTTATGAAGCGGGTGTGGACATTCTGAATCCGGTGCAGCTGTCGGCGGCAGGCATGGACGGAAAGAAACTGAAAGAGCAGTGGGGAGATAAGTTTACCTTTTGGGGAGGCGGGGTGGATACCCAAAAAACGTTCCCCTTTGGCACGCCGGAGGAGGTATATGCGGAAGTCACCGAACGCCTGACCCTGTTTGCAAAGGGAGGAGGTTTCGTATTTAATCCTATACATAATATACAAGGACAGACTTCGGCAGAAAATATATTGGCAATGTTCAAAGCCATTGACGATTTTAACGCAAGGAAATAGGAAGAGCGGCGGAAATCGAAGAGACGCTGAGACTGCCTGAAATGATAAGCGGGTGCTGATGGGAATGGCGATTCCCAGGCATCCGCTTTATAGGTTCAGAGTAGCCTTCAAGGAAAGCAGAAATGCGAAGTGCTTTTCCTATTTCTATTTCCTATTTCTGGCAATATTATTGCAGAAAATGATTCCGGCCAGCAGCAATACCGGAAAGAGGATGGCCGCAAAGATACCGGCTTTCAGGTTTTCCCCCAGCATCCCCGATACGATCCCCACTACCGTGGGCCCGCCGGAGCAGCCCACATCGCCGCCCAGGGCCAACAGGGCGAATAAAGCCGTTCCGCCCTTTGGCAAAGCGGCTGCAGCCTTGCTGAAGGTGCCCGGCCACATGATGCCTACGGAAAGGCCGCAGAGGGCGCAGGAGATCAGGCTAAGCTGGGGCAGGGGCAGCAGCGAAATGCCCAGGTAGGAAAAGATGCACAAAAGGCAGCTGCCGATCATAAAGCGGTCCGGATGGATGCGGTCGCCGTATTTTCCATAAAAAGACCTGGAAATTCCCATGAAGACGGCAAAAGCCATAGGGCCTGCCAGGTCGCCGGCGGCTTTGGAGATGCCAAGCCCCTTTTCCGCAAAGGTAGACGCCCACTGGCTGACTGCCTGTTCGCTTGCACCGGCACAGATCATCATAACCAGCAGGACCCAGAACAGCTTCATGCAAAACAGGTCTTTGATGGTAAGTCCCGTTTCTCCCTCCTCAATCGGGGAGGAAAGGGGGATTTTCCGAAATGCAAAGGTATTGCAGAAAGGAACGATAGCCCAAAGCAGCGCCAGGATTTTCCAGTTGGAAATGCCGAAGATTTTAAAAAACAGGGTGGACAGCAGAACGACCCCTACATGGCCCCAGCAGTAAAAGGAATGCAGCATACTCATGGCCTTTTCCTTGTGATCGGAGGGGCAGGCTTCCACTACCGGGCTTACCAGAACCTCTAAAAGCCCTCCTCCAATGGCATATACCATCACGGCGATTAAAATTCCCGTAAAGGGCGAGGAAAACAGCTCCGGTAAAATCGTCAGCAGAGCCAGGCCGGCGGCTGAAAAAAGATGGGCCAGTATCATGGAAGCCCGGTAGCCGATCCGGTCCACAAACCCTACGGACAAAAGGTCCACGCACAGCTGGACTCCGAAATTGAAGGTAACCAGCAGCGTAATCTGGGTAAGGGGGATCTGGTACTGCCTTTGGAAGGTTAAAAACAGCAGCGGGACAAAATTATTTACGATTGCCTGCACGATATATGCAATAAAGCAGGCGGTAATGGTCTTATTATATTGATTCTTCATACGTCTCCTCCTTTTCTTATGGGATTATATCGTATTTTTCCGGTTCCTGCATTGGACAAAATCGCACTGTTATGGTACAATATTGGATACTTTAGTACTACAGAAGGTGAAAACCCCGGCCGATACGGGTGTTTGGCCCGCTGCTTACAGAGGACAAGATTTGCCGGAGGTTTGGATGTGAACACATGTACGATTATCACCGATGATACTCTGATGGAAATGACTTCCCATGACGACAGCAGATATCCCCTTTCCTATTATTTGGACGATGTCTGGCAGTATGATTTTCACTGCATCGACTGGCACTGGCATTATGAAGTGGAATTTTTGTCCGTGACGGAAGGAACGGTCCGCTGCCTGGTGGGAACGGATCAAATAGAATTGTCCAAGGGACAGGGGATGTTTATCAACAGCGGCATCCTTCATCGCTTTGAGGCTTCGGAACGCACGGTGATCCCCAATATCATCTTTTCTCCGGTCCTTCTGGCGCCTGAGAACAGTTTGATCTATGAAAAATATATTGAAACAGTGATAAAATCCGATATCCCCTACCGGATCTTTTCCCCGGAAGTTGGCTGGCAGGAACAGATCATGCGGATTTTAACGGAAATATATACCTTGCAGGAAGCAAAGGAACGGCGGGAGCTGGCTACGATGCAGCTGCTTTTGGGGCTGTGGGAGCTTTTATTTATGCATCTGGATTTGAAAGCGGAAGCGTTGGGGCTTGCAGGGTTTAATCACAAGCAGGCCAGGCTGCAGATCATGATGCAGTTTATCCATGACCATTACCGGGAAGGGATTACTTTGGGGGAAATCGCGGCGGCGGCTTCCGTCAGTAAAAGCAGCGCCATTCATGATTTTCAGTCCGGGATTCAGATTCCTCCGGTGGCATATCTGATTCGCTATCGTTTGATGCAGGCGGCCGGACTTTTGGGCACTACGGAAAAATCCGTTTCGGATATTGCAGCGGAAACCGGATTTGAAAGTGCGGGGTATTTTTGTAGGAAATTTAAAAGGCGTTATCAAATGAGCCCCCTGGAATACCGGAGAAAGGCGAAGGGTGTGACGCAGGAACCCGTAGGAATCCCGAAGGCAGGCAAAGAGGCATAAGGGCCGGTTTACTTTGGAGGCACCCTTTTGAAAGGAGCTAAAATGGAATTCAACAGACAGAATGCGAAACGGGCGTTGGAAGAAGCGTCAAAATCCAATCCGGGGGCATGGGCAGACCATTCCCGGTATGTAGCCGAAGCCTGTAAAAATATTGCGCGGGGCTGTAAAAACCTGTCTGCGGAACAGGCGTATCTTTTTGGACTGCTTCACGATATCGGGCGTTATGCCGGAATAAGCTCGGAGCGGCATCTGATAGACGGCTATCGTTACTGTATGGAACGGGGATGGGAGAAAGCGGCACACAACAGATTAGAAGCAGCATACAACGGATGGGAAGCGGCACACAACGGTGAGATTTAGAAAGGAAGCTTTATTATGAAAGCAGTATTTATAGATTATACGGGAACTATTACGAAGGAAGATTCTCCTATTATAAGGAAGATACTGAGGCGGTTTTGCCAAAACAGCAATCAGAAGGACCCTAAAAAGATGATGGCCTATTGGTGGGAGCTTCTTAGAAAATACGAATGGGAAAGCTACCAGGACGCTTTTCGGACGGAAGATGAAATTGTGGACTTGATGCTTTGGGACTGTCAGCGGGAACTGGGGCTGACGGATCATCTGGCGGAGCTTCACAGCATGGTTCAGGAGTCCTGGTCCAACTCCCCGTTTTTTGAAGACGTGGCGGATTTTTTTCACACATGTCCCTGCCCCGTTTATATTGTCACCAATAACGGGGCGGAATACGTAGAGGCGGCGATGGAGGCCCATCAGCTCAAGCCGGCCGGCATTGTATGCGGGGATATGGCCAGGGCCTATAAGCCCCGGCCGGAAATTTTTCAAAAAGCCCTGGAGATCAGCGGCTGCCAGCCCAAAGAAGTGCTGCATGTAGGCGACTCCCTCCAGTCGGATATTGCCGGAGCAGCAGGCGCGGGCATCCGGGCGGTGCTGCTGGACCGGACCGGGGAGAAGAAGGAAACGGACTGTCCGGTGATCCGGAGCCTAAGGGAGCTTTTTTAAAGAGGACAGAGGAAACGGGCCGGGAAAAAGAGGGACAAAGGAGGAAACGGAGATGGCATTGCGGAAAAATGAGATCCCAATCCTGGAATTTGACACGGAACAAGAAGCAATGATTACGCCCGGGCATCATACGGAGTATCGGTTTCCGGAGAAAGCGGTTATGCTGTTTGTGGAACCGAAAATCATAGAGTATGCGGTAGAGCAGGGATGTGAGGTAATTGGGGAATTTGAAAGCGTAACAAAATATTTTAATGTGTATAAAACAAAAAAACATGATATAGAATTTGCGTTTGTCCAGGCCCCCTTAGGTGGGGCGGCCGCCGTTCATATTATGGAACAGTTAATCGCAGGGGGTGTGAGGGAAATCATCGCGGCAGGCTGCTGCGGGGCGTTGGTGGAGGATACGGAAGGCTCTTTTTTTGTTCCCACTGCAGCCCTTCGACAGGAGGGAACCTCCTATCATTATCTGCCGCCTTCCAGGGAAGTGCAGCTGGACCCGGAAGCAGTTCAGGCGATCTGCAGGGTATTGGAACGGGAGGGGTTTGCCTTTCAAACCTGCAAGACCTGGACAACGGACGGTTTCTACCGGGAAACCAGGGAAATGGTACAGTACCGAAGGGCGGAGGGCTATTCCGTGGTAGAGATGGAATGTGCTTCCATAGCTGCGTGTGCGGAAATGAGGGGCGTCCGGTTTGGACAATTGCTGTTTACGGCGGATTCCCTGGCAAATACAGACGCCCATGATACCAGGAACTGGGGCAATGATTATTTTGAGTCGGCAATGCGGCTGGCCATGGAGATCATTACGGAATGGTGAGAGACGTAATTTGAATGAGGAGGAAAATGAAACGGAGCATACCGTAATTGATTTGCTGCAGCGGGACCGGGATTTTTCGTCCTGTGTGTTTGAAATAGAGAAGAAAGGCGGAAGGTATGAATATCATCGCGGCAGTAGACCGGAACTGGGCCATCGGCCTGAAAAATAAGCTGTTAGTAAAAATCCCGGAAGATCACAAATTTTTCCGGCAAATAACCATGGGAAAAGTGGTAGTCATGGGCAGGAAGACCCTGGAAAGCTTCCCCAATGGGCTCCCTCTGGAGGGCCGGACCAATCTGGTACTTACGGGAAACAGGGATTACCGGGTAAAAGGGGCGCTCTGCCTTCCTTCCATCGAAGCGCTGAAAAAAGAGCTGGAACGATACGAAAGCAAGGATATTTTTGTCATCGGCGGGGAAAGCGTCTACCGGCAGCTTTTGGACGACTGCGATGTGGCCCATATCACCCGGATCGACTATGCTTACCAGGCGGATGCCTGGTTTCCGAACCTGGATCAACGGGAGGACTGGGAAATTACGGGGGACAGTGAGGAGCACACGTATTTTGATTTGGAATATTATTTTTATCGGTATGAGAAAGTAAAAAAATAGCAGTCCAAGGGCCGAAAGGGATGTCCCGGAGCCGGCGGAGCTGCCTGTAAAAGGTTGTGGCCGAAATGGAGAATTTTATTTACAGCATCAATGTGACGATTCCGATTTTTCTTGTAATGGTGATCGGATGGGTACTAAAGCAGATTGGGATGCTGGATGATGATTTTGTAAAAGTATGCAATAAGTTTAATTTTAAAGTAACACTGCCTTTTTTGCTGTTCCGGGATATTTCCGGTGTGGATATTAAGGCGGTATTTGATTTGCGGTATGTCCTGTTCTGCGCCCTGGCTACCAGCGTCTGCTTTTGGGGCATCTGGGGCCTGGCCCGGCTTTTGGTGAAGGACAAGGCCATCATCGGGGCTTTTGTACAGGCATCCTTCCGCAGCAGCGCGGCCGTGATGGGGCTGGCTTTTATCCAGAATATTTACGGCCAGTCGGCCATGGGGCCTCTGATGATTATCGGCGCGGTGCCTCTTTACAATATTTATGCGGTACTGGTTCTCACCTTTGAAGGGCAGGAGGCCCAAGGGAAAAAGGATACCGGGAAAATCAAGGCCGCCTGTAAAAATATTATAAAAAATCCGATTATTATTGCAATTTTCCTGGGACTTGTAGTATCCTTATGTAATATAAACTTTCCGACTATCATCAATAAGACGGTGGGCAATGTGGCCCAAATGGCAACCCCGCTGGCATTGATCGCCATGGGGGCGGGCTTTGAAGGAAAGAAGGCTTTGGGAAAGCTGAAACCGACGTTGGCGGCAGCATTTCTGAAGCTGGTGGCTCAGGCGGCTGTTTTTATCCCGATCGCGGCTGCGCTGGGATTTGACGGGGAAAAGATGATTGCCATCGTGGTCATGCTGGCGGCGCCCACTACGCCAAGCTGTTATATTATGGCGAAAAATATGAATAACGACGGTGTCCTGACAGCCAGTACCGTGGTAGTGACCACCTTGCTGGCGGCGTTTACGCTGACCGGATGGATTTATCTTCTGAAATGCTTGGGACTGATCGGGTAAGTATTCCGGAAGATCCGGAACAGGCGGTGTGACGATTCCGGAAGATCCGGAACGGATGGAGTAACGATTCCGGATCTTTCGGAACAGGCGGAGCAGAAACAGGGGCGGATGGAAGAAGCATAGAAAGTGAGGATGAATATGGATATTACCGGAAGAAGACTGATTGTAAAAGCATTGCAGGAGGAAGGCGTAGAAACGGTTTTCGCCTATCCCGGCGGTATGGTAACGGATATTTTAGACGAACTGTATAAGACGGATGCCATTGATCTGGTGCTGCCCCGGCATGAACAGGGGCTGATTCATGAAGCGGAAGGCTATGCCAAGTCCAGCGGCCGGGTGGGCGTATGCATTGTGACCAGCGGCCCCGGCGCTACCAATATCATGACGGGGCTTGCGGATGCCCACTATGACAGCATACCGTTGGTATGTATTACCGGCCAGGTACCCTTAGGGCTTATCGGAAACGACGCCTTTCAGGAGGTGGACATCGTAGGCATGACAAGGAGCATTACGAAATACGGGGTAACGGTGCAGAGCCGGAAGGATCTGGGACGTATTTTAAAAATGGCCTTCCATATCGCACGGACCGGAAGGCCGGGGCCTGTGCTGGTGGATATCCCCAAGGATATTCAGACCTCTCCGGGGCCGGACGAGTACCCGGCAAGTGTGAGCATCCGGGGCTATAAGCCCAATGAAAGCGTACATATCGGACAGCTGAAGAAGGGCTATAAGCTGCTGAAAACCGCAAAACGGCCCCTGTTCCTATTGGGGGGCGGCATTCATATTTCCGGGGCCAACACCAGGATGCAGGAGCTGGTGGAGCGGACGAAAATCCCCGTAGTAACTACGATTATGGGAAAAGGGGCGCTTCCCACCGATCATCCCTATTACATCGGAAACAGCGGCATGCACGGAAAATACGCGGCCAATATTGCGGTCAGCCAGTGCGACGTGCTGTTTTCCATCGGCACCCGGTTTAACGACCGGATTACCGGGGATTTGAACGAATTCGCCCCGAAGGCCAAGATTGTCCATGTAGACATTGATACGGCCTCCATTTCCAGAAATGTGGTGGTGGACGTTCCGATTGTGGCGGATGCCGGCCTTGCCATTGAAAAGCTGCTGGAATGGGCGGAGCCGAAAAAGACGGAGAAATGGATGGCCCAGATTGCCGAATGGGATAAAGAAAATCCGCTGGAAATGCGGCGGAATAAGGGTATGACCCCTCAAATGATTATGGAAGGGATCAACGAGGCGTTTGAGGAAGGCATCATTTTGACGGACGTAGGCCAGCACCAGATGTGGGCGGCCCAGTATATCGAGCTGAACGAAAAGAAACAGTATATCACCTCCGGGGGCTTAGGGACCATGGGCTTCGGATTCCCGGCTGCGGTTGGGGCCAAGATTGCCAACCCCGGAAAGCCGGTGATCTGCATTACCGGGGACGGCGGCTTCCAGATGAATATCCAGGAAATGGCCACTTCCATGGTGCAGGAGGCGCCGGTGATCGTGTGCCTTTTGAATAATTATTACCTGGGCATGGTGCGTCAGATGCAGCAGCTTTGGTATGGCAAGCGTTACGAAGCCACCTGCTTAAGAAAACGGAAGGGCTGTCCCAGGGATTGTAAGGGGCCCAATGAGAATTGCCCGCCCTATACGCCGGATTTTGTAAAACTGGCGGAAAGCTACGGGGCAAAAGGGATTCGCGTATCCAGGGAAGAAGACATTGCCCCGGCCCTGGAAGCGGCAAAGGCCGGCAATGTGACAACGGTAATTGAATTCATGATCGCTACGGAGGAAATCGTGCTTCCCATGGTAAAGGGCGGCAATCCCATGAGCGAAATGATTTTAAGCAAGTAAGGAGGCCCAGGATGAAAAACAGATGGATTGCGTTATATGTAGAAAACCAGGTAGGTGTCCTGGCCAAGGTATCCGGCCTGTTTTCCGGAAAAGCCTATAACCTGCAGAGCCTGACGGTAGGCACCACCGAGGACGAAACCGTATCCCGGATGACGATCTGCGTCACCAGCGACGACATTACCTTTGAGCAGATCAAGAAGCAGCTCAACCGAATGGTAGAAGTCATTAAAGTCATTGATTTGACCAACGTGCCCATTCACATGAAGGAAATCCTTTTTGCAAAAGTAAAGCACTGTTCTACGGCGGACAAAATGGAGCTGTTCCAGATCGCACAGGTGTTTGGCGTGGAAGTTACGGATTTCGGGGAGGACAGCGTCCTGTTGGAATGTAAAATGACCGAGCGCAGGAACAATGAACTGATTGAGCTTTTGAAATCCCGGTTTAAAAGTATTGAGGTGGTGCGCGGCGGAGCCGTTGCCATTGAATCCATCAGTACCTCCTGTGCGGGAAGGACGGAATATCGGAAGAAGTAAAGGGTTTTGCAATACCCTCCTGATCAGGTTATGAGAAATAATGTTTTTCATAACCTGTATTTATGCATAATATAAGTCCGAAGAATAATCTTGACACTGCGAAAAAAAAGTATAATAATTAGTAAAAATATAAAAGTACAAAGCATTGGAAAGACAGCGGAAAAGGATTTGGAGGAACAAGGATGGAAATCAGATTTGAAAAAAGGGAGCAGCTGAAGGAGAAGCCGGATCAGAAGCATCTGGGCTTTGGAAAATTTATGACGGATTATATGTTTCTGATGGACTGGGATGCGGGACAGGGCTGGCATGACGCCAGAATCGTGCCCTATGGGCCGATTCAGATGGATCCGGCCTGCGTAACCCTTCACTATGCCCAGGAAACTTTTGAAGGCATGAAGGCTTACCGCAGGGCGGACGGGAAGATCCAGCTCTTCCGTCCGGAAATGAATGCAAAGCGGATGATCAATTCGAACAAACGTTTGTGCATGCCCGAGATTCCGGTGGAAATGTTTGTAGAAGCAGTGAAAGCCATTGTAAAGACGGAGCAGGACTGGGTACCCTCCGAGCCGGAAACCTCCCTTTATATCCGGCCCTTTATGTTTGCCACAGAGTCCGCCCTGGGCGTACATATGGCTACGTCCTACAAGTTTATGATTATCTGCACCCCGGTAGGGGCCTACTATGAAGAAGGCATCAATCCCGTGCGGATCCTGGTGGAAGACGAGCTGGTACGGGCTGTACAGGGGGGCACCGGATTTACCAAATGCGGCGGAAATTATGCGGCTTCCATTCTGGGCCAGGTCAGGGCGGAAGAAAAAGGATTTACCCAGGTACTGTGGCTGGACGGAGTAGAGCGCAAGTACGTGGAAGAAGTGGGTACCATGAATATTATGTTCAAGATTGACGGGGAAATCTATACGGCGCCCATTGAAGGGACCGTGCTTCCCGGCGTGACCCGGGATTCCATCCTTCATATTTTGCGGGACTGGGGCTATCAGGTACACGAAACAAAGCTGGCCATTGAGGATCTGATGCAGGCGGCCCATGAGGGCAGGTTGGAGGAAGCCTTCGGGACCGGTACGGCAGCGGTAATATCCCCGGTAGGCGAACTGGCGTTTAAGGACGATGCGGCGACCATCAATCAGTTTAAAATCGGTGAAGTCAGCCAGAAGCTTTACAATTATCTGACCGGGATTCAATGGGGAAAGGAAGAGGATAAATACGGCTGGACCGTGGAAATCTAAAGTTCCGCGGCAGGCAGTAAAGATACGAAGGGCTGCCGTTTTCGGAACATCCGGTGCAGGATCAAAGATCCGGCGCAGGGTTTCAAGGGACGGCAGCCAAACACATCCTCAGGCTTCAGAAAAAATTAAGGAAATTGGCAGAATCTATTCAAGATTTTTTGATACCGGATTGTTAAAATGTCGAATAGGAACAGAAGTTTTGAGAGGTTATGATGATGAGAAAAGATGAATTTGCAAGTATCAATGCAACGAAGAAACGCGGGAGTACCTTTGTGATCCTGATTGCAGTTCTGGCGATCTGCCTTGCCGGGATTCTCTGTGCCTGGAAGCTGCAGGCGGAAGGAAGCAAGGTACTGATGGAAACAGGAAATGTATCGGCGGAGCAGTAGGGTTTATGCACGTTTCCCCTGATTTTGCATAGGATGGAATAAGTGGATTATTTCGAGGTGCTTATGCAAAGGCAGGAAATATACGGTACACAGATGGAACAGACGGATTTGGGAGAGTTGCAGGTTTGGGTGGAATCGGCCGTGGGAGCCGTCCCGGTGGAAAATGCTAAGGTCAGCGTTGCGTACAGCGGGGACCCGGTCAGTACCATAGAAGAGCTGACAACCGACAGTTCCGGACGTTCCCAGGAAATCGAACTGGCCACGCCGCCCTTAGAGTACAGTATGCAGCCGGATTCGCCCCAGCCCTATGCGGAATATACGGTGCGGGTGGAAGCGGAGGGGTTTCAGTCGGTGGACGTATCCGGAGTGGAGGTTTTTTCCGGAACCGAAGCCATTCAGAATATCAGGCTGCGTCCTTTGGAAAATGTGGAGGAACCCCTTCAGAATATTGTGATCCCGGCCAATACCTTATTCGGGGACTATCCGCCCAAGATCGCGGAGGCCGAGATTAAGCCGGTGACGGAAAGCGGCGAGATCGTTTTAAGCCGCGTGGTAATTCCGGAATACGTGGTGGTACATGACGGAAGCCCCCGGGACAATACGGCCCAGGATTATTACATTCGCTATAAGGATTATATCAAAAACGTGGCTTCCAGTGAAATCTACGCGACCTGGCCGGACAGCACGATCCGGGCCAATATCCTGGCGATTATGTCCTTTACACTGAACCGGGTGTATACGGAGTGGTACCGGAACCGGGGATATAATTTTACGATCACCTCCTCTACGGCCTATGACCACAAATGGATCTACGGCCGGAATATTTTTGAAAATATTTCCCGGATTGTGGATGAGATGTTCGGAAATTATCTGTCCCGGCCCAATGTAAAGCAGCCCATTCTGACCCAGTACTGTGACGGCCAGAAAGTCAGCTGCCCCAATTGGATGACCAAATGGCGGCAGCGTATCGAAACTGCAGGCCGGAATGTGATGGGGCAGAAATTTGGGAAAGCTGAAAATCAAGCTTCAGCAGCCGTAAAAATAGACGGTAATGCGGTTTTCTTTTTTATGATAGACGATTTTTTCGATGATGCTTTTCAAAGCGTCATTTTTTTTGGAAACGGGAACGGAGGGGGCCCGGAGCAGTTCACAGACGGAGGAAATCCACCGGGGCTGGGAGTCGGGGTCCGGCTGCCCCGAATCGTCAGGGTTTTCCTTTTTTGCCAGCTGCATTTCCAGGGCGGCCCGTTCTTCTTTTAATAATTCTTTCTGCTCTTTATATTCTTCTAATGTATCAATTCCGTCCCGGTACGCCTGCTTAATGCGGGCTTCCTTTTTCTCCAGCTTTTCCAGGGCATAGTGCAAAAAAGCGTCGGCCTTCGGCGTTTCCGAAACCTGGGGCTTTGGAAGGACAAAGACCGATTCCCGGGAATCCAGCACATTCGCAAGGGCCGGAACGAGGGCGGAAACAAT
Source organism: uncultured Lachnospiraceae bacterium (assembly GCA_910588885.1). Lineage (GTDB taxonomy): Bacteria > Bacillota > Clostridia > Lachnospirales > Lachnospiraceae > 14-2. Next base: position 13,324 of record CAJUSQ010000007.1, on the reverse strand, counting down.
TTTCTTTTCGCTGATGCTGTGGGACTGGCTGCATTTGCCCTTCAGGTAGCCGTAGCACTGGAAATGACAATAGGTACGGCCGGAGCCTTTGTCGGTCTGGCGGGCGGTGGAGAGGGAGCGGCCGCAGCAGGAGCATTTCAGCAGCCCTCCCAGCCAGTGAGTGACGGAATCGGAGGGCTTCTGCTGCCTGGGACGCATTTCCCGGGCGGCCTGTTCCCGGGCCATACGGGCCCCGGCAGCTTCAAAAAGGGCCTCGGAAATGATGGCGGGCTGCTTTCCCTGGGCAATGATCCACTCCTCCCGGGGACGGACGCGGTGGGTTTCGTTTTCTGTCCGGTTCCAGCGGACTTTTCCGGTATAAGAAACGTTTTGCAGGATGTAGCTGAGAGACCGTTTTTCAAAGGCTTTGCCCTGGCTGGTCCGGGCGCCCATGGCGTTCAGCCGGCGGCAGATTTCCAGCAGCGACTGTCCTTCCAGGGCGTACAGATGGAAAATCAGCCGTACCAGCTCCGCTTCCTGGGGAACGATTTCGGGAGGCTCCCCCTTATGGACGATGCGGTAGCCCAGGGGAGGACGTGCCTGGTAATTCCCCCGTCGGGCATTTTCGGCCATGCCCCGGGTGACTTCTCCGGACAGGCGGATCACGTAGTATTCGTCCATCCATTCGATAATCCGCTCGATCAGGCTTCCGAAGGGGCCCTCCGCCAAAGGCTCGGAGATACTGATCACTTCCACGCCGCAGTTTTTCCGCAGCATGGTTTTATAGACGATGCTTTCCTCCTGGTTCCGGGCAAAGCGGCTGTATTTCCATACCAGGATGATGTCGATGGGGTGGGATTCGCTTTTGGCAAGGGCGATCATCTGCTGAAAATAGGGACGTTTGTCGGCATGCTTTCCGGAGATCCCTCCTTTTTCATGAAAAATATATTCCTTTGGGACGAGAATCCGGTTTTTTTCGGCATAGTCCAGGGCCAGCTGGATCTGGGAATCCGGCGAAAGCTCGTGGTCGTCCTGACGGGCGGTACTGACCCGGACATAGACGGCGCCGATTTTGGAAGAACAGTTGTTCGTAGGCATATTGGCTCCTTTGGTATGGAGGATTCTTTTTAATCTATGAAAATAGGAGGAAAAAAATACAAACCATGGGCCATAGAATGTAGGGAAGCTATGATTCCCTGCAGGGATAAGGGAGTAGGAAAATGGGAATGGAAGTAGAAATTCGGGTGATACAAGGAAAGCAGGAAGGAAGGGCCGGGAAGGAGGAAACCCAGAAAGAAGGGGAATGGAAGGTGGAGGAAACAGGGTGCGCCGGGCAGGGTACGCCGGAAGCTGCCGGAATACCTTTTGCCGGGCTGTCCCCAAAAGAACAGGAAGCGGTGGGGCAGGCGCTGAAAAAGCGCTTTTTTGCGTCCCTGGGATATGTGCCAAAGGAGTGACGGGGCGGACAGAATGCTTTGAAAATGCATGTATAATTTGGAAGAAAACAGAAGGGGAAAATGTATAAAAATACAAATCCAACAATCCCGGCCTGCTGCGAAAAAGCTGGAAAAATGTTATTTGAGAATCAAAATAATCAAAAAAACATAATAAAAAAGGAGTATTTAGAGTAGAAATAGTACCACAAATGCACTATTGGAAAAGATAAATGTCCGTCCTGGAAAGAAAAAACAGTAGAAATTCATTGACAGAAGCGGAATTATAGTATATGATGCACCTATATTAAAAAAGATGGAGCGTGAGAAATATGTTTAAATATTGCATAAAGAGAGTGGGGATTGCAGTGCTGACAATTCTGTTCATCGCAATCGTAACTTTCTTATTGATGAATGCAATACCGGGCAGTCCTTTTGCTACAGAGAAAGGCGTGTCCCCGGAAGTACAGGCGAATTTGGAAGCCAAGTACGGGATGGACAAGCCTTTGCCGGTTCAGCTGAAGAACTACCTGGTTTCTTTTGTACAGGGAGATATGGGCGTTTCCCTGAAGATGCAGAAAAACCGTGAGGTAGGGGATATTATTACGGAGAAATTCCCCACTTCCCTGCGGGTCGGCATTTTTGCTTTGATCTGGGCGGTGGCGGTAGGGATTCCCCTGGGGTGTCTGGCTGCCTACCGGAGAGGAAAGGTTTTGGATAACGTGATCCGGGTGCTGGCGACCCTGGGAGTGGCAATACCGGGATTCGTGATCGCTACGACGCTTTTGATCGTATTCGGCGTGAAATTCCCGATTCTGCCGACTTCCGGCCTGAATGATATGAAAAGCTATATCCTGCCCTGCTTTTCCTTAGGATTTTATCCCATGTGCTATACGGCCAGGCTGACCCGTTCCAGTATGCTGGATGCCATCAATCAGGACTACATCCGGACTGCCAGGGCCAAGGGCTTAAAGACCGGAAAGATTATTTTCAAGCATGCCCTTCGGAATTCCCTGATTCCGGTGGTTACTTATATTGGGCCGCTGGTAGCCTATATTATTACCGGCGGGTTCGTGGTAGAGACCGTGTTTACCATACCGGGACTGGGCAGGTATTTTGTACAGAGTATTTTGGCCCGGGATTATCCGATTATTATGGGTACTACAATTTTCCTGGCATTCCTGCTGGTTGTTGCCATGCTGATTGTGGACATTGTTTATAAGATTATAGACCCAAGAATTCAACTTGGAAAGGCAGGAGAGTAGAGATGAGTAAAACGAAATTTGGCAGTCTTCAGGTTGATGTGGATTCGATGCTCCAGGGGAATGAGCCCTATGTGCCGAAGCCTGAGGCATTTGCGAAGGCTACGGAGGAGGAGAAGGCCAGCATTACGGTAGACCGGAAGAGCACGACCTTCTGGCAGGACGCCTGGCGGAGGCTGAAAGCCAATAAGGTGGCCATGGTAGCGTTGTGCATTGTGATTATTTACATATTAATGGCTTTTTTTGCACCGATGTTTATTCCCTATCGGTATGACCAGCAGATTCGCGGGTCGGAGAATTTGACGCCGCTGACCTATTCCCAGAAAGAACTGGAATTGAAGGAAGCGGGAGAAAGCGTATTCCCCCATCTGTTCGGGACGGATACCATGGGCCGAGATTTGTTTGTGCGTATCCTGTACGGGACCCGGATTTCCATGGTAATCGGCGTGGTTGCCGCATTGATTGTTCTGATTATCGGGGCGCTGTACGGTTCCGTATCCGGGATCTGCGGCGGACGTGTGGACAATATTATGATGCGGATTGTGGATATTATCTATTCGGTGCCGGAGGTTTTGGTAGTATTGCTTTTGCAGGTAGTGCTGAACGAACCCTTAAAGAACTGGTTTTCCGCTTCCAATTCCGGCATGGCGAAGTTTATGAGTAACCTGGGGGCCGGGCTGATCAGTATATTTATTGCCTTTGGCCTGCTTTACTGGGTAAGCATGGCCCGTATTATCCGGGGACAGGTGCTGATGCTCAAGCAGCAGGAATATGTAACGGCTGCCAGGGCCTTAGGGGCGAAGAACGGCCATATTATCAAAAAGCATCTGCTTCCCAACTGCGTGGGACAGCTGATTGTCACCACCTGCCTGCAGATCCCCTCTGCGATTTTCCTGGAATCCTTCCTGTCCTTTTTGGGCCTGGGTGTTTCGGCGCCGCTGGCAAGCCTGGGTTCTTTGGCCAGCGACGGGCTGGGCGGTATTTACAGCTATCCCTTCCGTCTGGTGATTCCGGCCGTGGTATTGTCCGTTATGATTCTTTCCCTGAATCTGTTCGGCGACGGCCTGCGGGATGCCCTTGACCCGAGATTGAAGAAGTAGGAGGACGGAACGAGATGGAAAAAAAGAAATTATTGGAAGTAAAGGACTTAAGAGTATCTTTTTTCACTCCTGCCGGCGAAGTAAAAGCGGTAAACGGGATTTCCTACGACATTGATTACGGTGAGGTGATGGGAATCGTAGGGGAGTCCGGAAGTGGAAAAAGCGTGGAGGCTTACTCGGTAATCGGCCTGCTGCAGAATCCCGGAAAGGTCATCGGAGGGTCCATTACCTTTGACGGGGAAGATGTGCTGGCTTACGATGAAAAGCAGATGCAGGACTTCCGCGGAAATAAGGTCAGCATGATTTTCCAGAACCCCATGACCTGCCTGAATCCGGTTTATACCGTGGGAAACCAACTGATGGAAGCCTTGATGTGCCATCAGAATATTTCCAAGGCAGATGCGAAGAAACGGGCCATGGAGATGCTGGAGCTGGTGGGAATCAATAATGTGGAGAAACGTTTGAAGCAGTATCCCCATGAATTTTCCGGCGGAATGCGCCAGCGTGTTATGATTGCCATGGGCCTGATCTGCAATCCGAAGCTTTTGATTGCGGACGAGCCTACCACGGCATTGGATGTAACGATTCAGGCCCAGATCCTGGAGCTGATGCAGTCCCTGAGGGAAAAAATCCAGATGTCCATTATTTTTATCACCCACAACCTGGGGGTGGTAGCGGAAATTTGCGATAAAGTATCGGTTATGTACGGCGGGCGGATTGTGGAGCAGGGGCCGGTGGATGATATTTTCTATGAGCCGGGCCATCCTTACACCAAAGGGCTTCTGCGTTCCATGCCCCGGGTGGATGCGGACAGCTACGAGCGGCTGATCCCCATTGAGGGAACGCCGATTGACCTTTTGAATCCTCCGGCCGGATGTCCCTTTGCACCCCGGTGCGAGCATTGTATGAAGGTGTGCCTGGAGCGGATGCCGGAATACACAAGGCTGGGAGAGAAACATATTTCTGCATGCTGGCTTCATGCAAAGGATGCACAGAAGGAGGCAGGCAAAAATGAGTAGAAATAACGAAAAGCTGCTGCAGATTGAGCATTTGGTAAAGCATTTCAAAATCAGTGACAGCTTGTTTAAGAAAGAATATGTCCATGCGGTGGAGGACGTGAGCTTTTTCATCTACAAAGGGGAGACCCTGGGGCTGGTAGGAGAGTCCGGCTGCGGCAAGACAACGCTGGGACGTACTATTTTGCGGCTTCACGAGCCTACGAGCGGCAAGATTGTGTATGGAAAAGAAACCATTTACGATTCGGCCAATAAAAAGCAGCCGGATATGCTGGAGTACCGCAAGAAAATGCAGATTGTATTCCAGGATCCCAGCGCGTCCCTGGACCCGCGTATGACGGTAGGGGACATTGTAGGGGAACCTTTGGATATCCATAAAATGTTTTCCGGTAAAAAGGACCGGAATGACCGGGTACGGGAGCTTTTGGCTACGGTGGGATTGAATTCCGAGCAGGCCAACCGTTATCCCCATGAATTTTCCGGTGGTCAGCAGCAGAGAATCGGGATTGCCCGGGCGCTGGCTGTGAATCCGGAATTTATCGTCTGTGACGAGCCGATTTCCGCTTTGGATGTGTCCATCCAGTCCCAGATTGTAAATATGCTGGAGGATATGCAGAAGGATTTGGGCCTGACTTACCTGTTTATTGCCCATGACTTAAGCGTGGTGCGCCATATTTCCGACCGGATCGGCGTTATGTATCTGGGAAATCTGGTGGAGTTGGGGGAAAGCTATGAGCTGAACCGCAATCCCCTGCATCCCTATACCAAGACGCTGCTGTCGGCGGTTCCGTTGCCGGATCCCAAGAAATGCCGCAGCAGAGAACGGATCGCCCTGCAGGGCGAGATTCCAAGCCCGGTAAATCCCCCCAGCGGATGCCGGTTCCATACCCGCTGTCCCTATGCGACGGAGCGGTGCAAGCAGGAGGTTCCGGTATTTAAAGAGGTGGAAACAGACCATTTTGTGGCCTGCCATTTATTATAACCAGAGACGAACGCATATTTGCGAGTCTATATATATTTATTATAAAAGGAGGAAATTATAATGAAAAAGAAACTTGTATCGCTGCTTTTAGTGGCATGCATGGCGGTATCTTTGGCTGCATGCGGCGGCAACGGCGGCGACAACAGCGGCACAAAGGGTTCCGATAACAATGTAGGAACGGAAGATAACAATGCCGGCTCCGAAGCCCCGGAAGAAGAAGGGGATGCTGCCGAAGGAGAAAATGAAGGGGGAAGCAGCAGCGGGGCATCCGGAAACGTGATTACCGCTTGTATCGCTTCCGAGCCGGAAACCATTGACCCGTCCCTGAACTCTTCCGTAGACGGTGCAACCTATATCCAGCACGTATTTGAAGGTTTGATGAAGTTCCAGCCGGTAGAAGGCCAGATGGAGCCGGAAGTAGTTCCGGGCCAGGCGGCAGAAGAACCCACCGTCAGTGAAGACGGAATGACCTGGACCTTCAAGTTAAGGGATGATATCGTATGGTCAGACGGACAGCCGGTAACCGCCAACGATTTCGTATATTCCTGGCAGAGAATCGTAGATCCGGCAACGGCTTCCGATTACAACTATATCATTGATATGGTAGTAAATGCGCCTGCGATCCGTGACGGACAGATGGACAAATCCGAGCTGGGTATTACCGCAATTGATGATAAGACACTGGAAATCAAGCTTTCCAGCCCCTGTGCATATTTCCGTGACCTGTGCGCATTTTCTTCCCTGATGCCCCTGCGTCAGGATATCGTAGAAGGAAATGATTCCTGGACCTTTGATAACTACATAGGAAATGGTAAATATGTAGTCAGCAACTGGACCCATGACGATTCCATCGAAATGACCGTAAACGATAAATATTATGCATTGGATGAAATTAAGAACGAAGGCATCATTTGGAAGCTGATGGATGATGAAAACGCAATGCTGGCAGAGTTCAATTCCGGCTCTCTGGATTTCATCAACTCCATGCCGGTAGATGAAACGGCACGGCTTTTGGCAGACGGCACGATGCAGGTTACCCCGTATCTGGGAACTTATACGGCGGTATTTAACATTGAGGAAGCGCCTTTTGACGATCCTCTGGTAAGAAAAGCGTTCAGCCTTGCCATTGACCGTAACTATATCTGCGAAACCGTAACACAGCGTGGCGAGCAGCCTGCAAGCGGCTGGGTTCCCGATGGTATTACCAACTATGCAGGCGGTGACTTCAGAGCCGACGGCGGTGATTATTACAGTGTTGATCCGGCAGATTATGAAGCAAACTGTGAGGAAGCAAGAAGACTTCTGGCCGAAGCCGGATATCCGGACGGCGAAGGATTCCCGATCGTAGAATATTTGTACAATACCAATGACGGACATCAGAAGATTTACGAAGCGTTGGCTTATATGTGGCAGGAAGAATTAGGCGTAACCGTAAACGGATCCAACCAGGACTGGAACGTATTCCTGGATACCCGTTCTACCGGTGGATTTGAAGTAGCACGTCATGGCTGGATTGCAGATATCAACGATGCCGTAAACTTCCTGGATATGTGGACCACCTCCCAGATCGACGGAAATAACTATGCACGTTGGTCTAACGAAGAATTTGACCAGTTAATCAGCGGTTCCGTAACGGAAGCAGATGCGGCAGCCCGTCAGGAAATGCTTCATAAGGCAGAGGATATTATGATGGAAGATATGATCGTTGCACCGATTTACTTCTATGTAGAGCCTTACTGCTTAAGCGACAGACTGACCGGAGCAAGCCATACTTCCTTAGGCTACTGGTTCTTCTGGAATCTGGAAGCAAAATAAGACCTTTGGGAAGCGGATCACGCAGTTTTGCATTGTGATTCCGCAGTTTCAAAGAAGAGAAACCATACTAAAAACGCTGCGCAGCGGCTTTGCCGCTGTGCGGCGTTTTGCGCAATTTGGAATTTGAAAACAAGAGCAGAGGAAAAGGATCGAATGTAAGAGAATAGAAGAATAAATGTTTGGTTAGAAGGAGGAGTTGGAATATGGAAACGAAGATTACAAGGGAAACGGCCCTGGGGCTGCTTCAAAAATACAATCAGGAAGCCTTTCATATTTTACATGGCCTGACCGTAGAAGGGGTCATGCGGTATTATGCAAGAGAGCTGGGCTATGGGGAAGACGCGGATTTCTGGGGATTGTGCGGGTTGCTCCATGACGTGGATTTTGAAAAATATCCGGAGGAGCATTGTGTGAAAGCGCCGGAATTGCTGGCGGAGATTGAAGCGGAAGCGGATCTTGTCCATGGCGTCTGCTCCCATGGCTATGGCATCTGCAGCCAGGTGGAGCCTGTCCATGAAATGGAAAAGGTATTGTTTGCGGCCGACGAATTAACCGGGCTAATCGGGGCCGCGGCCCGGATGCGTCCTTCCAAAAGCGTAATGGACATGGAGGTATCCAGCTTAAAGAAGAAATTCAAGGATAAACGGTTTGCGGCAGGCTGTTCCCGGGATACGATTCGGGAAGGGGCCCAACGGCTGGGCTGGGAGCTGGAAAAGCTGTTTGAGCAGACCATTCTGGCCATGCGGGAGTGCGAAGCGGCCGTGAACCGGGAAATGGAACAACTGGGGCTGGCGTAAGGATTACCGGGTAAGTAGGGGAGGACAAAAGGCATCAATTCCGAGATAGTGCCGGGTACATAGGTATACGCCGCCTAAAAGCGTCGCCGTATCCTGAAGCCTGGAGGGAACCAGCCTGCATTCCCGGCTCATCCGGTTGGTCAGCCGGCCGGAAATCCGGGGGATCAGATCCGGAAGATTTGCAGTCAGCATACTGTTTAAGACAATCAGCTGAGGGTTGAAAATATTTACCAGGTTGTTAATGCCAAGGGCCATATAGGTGACAAAATTCTCTGCGGCATCCACTGCAGCCGTTTCCCCGTTCCGGTATCCCCGGATGAAATCTTCCGGAAGAACACTTTGTGTATTTTTTAACGAATGATAGTTTCGTAAAACGGCTGCTTCGGAAGCGTACTGCTCCAGGCAGCCGTAATTGCCGCAGGGACAGGGCAGGCCCTGGGGTTCTACGACGGTATGTCCGAATTCCCCCGCAAACCCGTCGGCTCCGGTGTAAAGCCTGCCGTTTAGGATAATACCCAATCCGATGCCGCTGTGGATACTGATATTGACCAGATTTTCCGCCTCGAAGGAAAAGGTTTTCTCCCCTAAGGCGGACAGGTTGGCTTCGTTTTCAATAAAAACCGGAAGGGAAAAACGGGTGTTCAGGATTTCCTTAAGGGGCAGCCCTTCCAGCGAATAGTAAGGGGTGAAACGAATTTCATTTTCCCGTACGACCCCGTGAATGCCCAGACAGATGCCGGCGATTTTTTTCCCTTCCGTTTCAAAGCGGTCCAGGATCCCGGAGATTAGATCCGTGAGCAGATCCGGCAGGGCCTCCCGCTTTTGGTTCCAGGGGATCTGCCGAAGGGAGCAGTGCCGTCCCAGCAAATCCGAAAGCAGCAGATTGATATGGGTTAAGCCAATATCAAAGGACAATACCCAGGCATGGGTTCCCCGGAAGTTTAAGAGAATGGGGCGCCGGCCTTTTTCCGTTTTGGAGCTTCCGATTTCTTCCACCAGGCCCTCGGAAAGCATGGTCTGCACCTGGCTGGAAATGGTGGCTTTGGTGAGCCCTAAGGATTTTGCCAGGGCGGCTCTTGAAATACAGCCCTCCCGGATAATGGTTTCCAGTATTTTTCGATAGTTCATATCACGGATGAATTCCTGATTGCCTGCAGCCATGACGGGTTCTCCTTTTTCATAACATGTATTTGAGCAACGGGCCGGCCTCTACGGCCGGGAACAGTTGATGGTTTTTAGTATATCAGTTTTTGAAGAAAAGTCCAGAGTGTGTTTGAAAATTGCCTGTGCGCGCAAAGCGGGGCGTCCGTTTTCACTCCTGGGCCGCGCGTTTTTTGGAATGGGCGGAGATTTTTTCCGTAGCAGAAGTGGAAGGGGAATTTGCGGCGTTTCTGATTGCGCTTCGGGAAGGGCTGGACTATCAGAGCGAAAACTATCTATGGTTTTCAAAGCATTATGCCCGGTTCCTCTATGTGGACCGGATTGTAATTGACAAGCCTTACCGGAGCATGGGATTGGGCCGCAGATTGTACCGGGAAATCATGGAACATGCCCGGCGTACCCAGGTTTCGGCCGTTACGGCGGAAATTGATACGGAGCCGTACAATGAGGTGAGCTTGAAATTCCATGAAGCGATGGGATTTCAGGAGGTTGGGACACAATATGTCCGGGACGGGAAAATAAAAGTGTCCCTGCAGGCGGCAAAACTCTGACAAGCGGTGAAACCCTGGCAGGCGGAAGAAGGATTCACAGGGAATAAAAGGCTGCGGACTTACTTTATTTTAAAATAGTAAGTCCGCAGCCTTTTGCTATTTAACGAAAGAAATCAATCTTCAAACCGCACGGTGGTCTGGTAGAGGGCCTTAGAGGGCTGCAGATAAGAATTGTTGCCCTTGCTTTCGCAAAAATCCTCCCAGCTTAAAAGATAAACCGTCACTTAGGTATCCCTTCTTGCTTTCTGCCGGCATTTTCTGTGTTTCCTGTAATTACATATATTAGATAACGGAAGGCCCGTTTTTGTTGCATAAAAATAAGAATTGTTTTTCCGGTTTTGGGGAAATAAGTAAAGGTTGACATCCGTAAAAGGGTATGCTATCCTAAAAGCAACAATTAGTTTATTGAATAAACTAAATAAAACGGAGGGAATGCTTATGTCATATTTTAACACACCTGCAATCAAGTACGAAGGCCCCAAAAGCAAGAATCCTTTTGCTTTCAAGTACTACAATCCGGAGGAAACGGTTTTGGGAAAGACCATGAAGGAACAGTGCCGTTTTGCCATGTCCTATTGGCATACCTTTACCTATATGGGAAACGATCCGTTCGGAGGAGCCACGATGTACCGTCCCTGGGATCAGACTGAAGACAGCATGGAGAAGGCGATTGCCCGGGTACATGCGGCCTTTGAATTTATGGAAAAGATGCAGATTCCTTTTTTCTGTTTTCATGATGCGGATATTGCACCCCGGGCCGCAACCTTGAAGGAAACCAATGAACGGCTGGACGTCATTGTGGCAGTGATCAAAGAAGAAATGGCCCGAACCGGGATCCGGTGCCTCTGGGGCACCACCAATGCCTTTGGGGACGATAAGTTTGTCCATGGGGCCGGAACCTCCTGCAATGCCACGGTTTTTGCCTATGCGGCGGCGCAGATTAAGAAGGCCATGGAGATTACGAAGGAGCTGGGCGGCGAGAATTATGTGTTCTGGGGCGGCCGGGAAGGCTATGAAACCCTTTTGAATACGGACACGGGATTAGAGCTGGACAATTTGGCAAGGCTCCTTGGGATGGCAGTGGAATATGCGAAAGAAATCGGTTTTACCGGGCAGTTTTTGATTGAACCCAAGCCCAAGGAGCCTACGAAGCATCAATATGATTTTGATACGGCGGCGGTTCTGGCATTTTTGCGTAAATTTGGCCTTCAGGATTTCTTTAAGCTGAATATTGAAGCAAATCATGCGACCTTGGCCCAGCATACCTTCCAGCATGAGCTGAACATGTGCAGGATCAACGGGGTATTGGGCAGTGTTGACGCCAACCAGGGCGATCCCATGCTGGGTTGGGATACGGATCAGTTTCCGACAAATGTGTACGACACCACCCTTGCCATGTATGAGATCCTTTTGGACGGCGGCTTTACCAAGGGCGGCCTGAACTTCGACTCCAAGGTGCGCAGGGGTTCCTTTGAAGAAGAGGATCTGTTTCTGGCCTATATTGCGGGGATGGATACCTTTGCCAGAGGGCTAAAGGTTGCGGCGGCTTTAATAGAAGATAAGGTGTTTGAGGACTTTAAGGCGAAACGGTATGCAAGCTATCGTGAAGGCATCGGAAAGGACATTGTGGAGGGAAATGTGGGCTTTACAGAGCTGGAAGCGTATGCCTTAGAGCATGGGGTAACAAAGAATACCTCCGGCAGGCAGGAAATGCTGGAAATGATTCTGAACCAGTACATTATGGAAAGTTAAGGGGGAAAGCATGAAGTATATCGGGATTGATATAGGGACCTCGGCCGTAAAGCTGCTTTTGATGGACGGCAGCGGGGCGGTGGAAAAGATTGTTTCCAGGGAGTATCCCATTTATTTTCCCCGGCCGGGATGGTCACAGCAGGATCCAAAGGATTGGTATGAAAAAACCATGGAGGGGCTGAAGGAGCTTCTGGAAGGCTGTGACAAGTCCAAAGTGGCGGGGCTTAGCTTCGGCGGCCAGATGCACGGGCTGGTGCTTTTGGATGAACAGGATGAAGTGATACGTCCGGCCCTGTTGTGGAACGACGGAAGAACCTTTGAAGAATGTGATTATCTTAATGAAGAGATCGGCAGAAAAACATTATCGGCATATACCGGAAATATCTCCTTTACCGGATTTACGGCGCCGAAGGTCTTGTGGGTTTACAACAAGGAACCGGAAAACTTTCGCCGTATCCGGAAAGTGATGCTGCCGAAGGATTATTTGGCCTACCGTCTGACCGGGGTTCACTGCAGCGACGTAAGCGACGCTTCGGGAATGCTGCTTTACGACGTGAAAAACCGCTGCTGGTCCAGGGAAATGCTGGAAATCTGTCATTTGAAAGAGGAGCAGATGGGCACGGTATACGAAAGCTATGAGAGAATCGGTACCTTAAAGCCCCAGGTGGCAGCGGAGCTGGGGCTGCCGGAGGGTGTGATAGCAGCAGCCGGGGCAGGGGATAACGCAGCGGCGGCCGTGGGCACCGGAACCGTGGGAGAAGGCGCCTGCAATATTTCTCTGGGAACCTCCGGAACCATCTTTATTTCCTCGGAGTCCTTCCGGGTGGATGCTTACAATGCCCTTCATGCCTTTGCCCATGCGGACGGCAGCTATCACCTGATGGGCTGTATGCTAAGCGCGGCTTCCTGCAATCAGTGGTGGATGCAGGAAATCCTGCACACATCGGAGTATGAGAAGGAACAGGAAGCAATTACCAGGGAATGTCTGGGAGAGAACCCGGTATATTTTCTTCCTTATTTAATGGGGGAACGTTCTCCTCATAATGATCCGAAGGCCCGGGGAGCCTTCCTGGGGATGACAAGGGACACCAGCCGGAGCCAGATGGCCCAGGCAGTTTTAGAAGGAGTGGCCTTTGCCCTGCGGGACTCTCTTGAGGTGGCGAAGAAGCTGGGGATTCCGATGGAAAAAACCAGGATCTGCGGCGGCGGCGCCAAGAGCGGCCTTTGGAAAACCATGATTGCCAATATTTTGAATCTGAAAGTAGAAGTGCTGGAAACGGAAGAAGGGCCGGCTTTGGGCAGCGCCATGCTGGCAGCCGTGGCCTGCGGGGAATATGCAAGTGTTAGGGAAGCGGCGGAGCGTATCGTCCGGGTAAAGGAAACCATAGTACCGGACCCTCTGCTGGCAGGGAAATATGAAAAACGGTACCGGGTGTTTCAAAAGATCTATCCGGCTCTGAAACCGGTGTATGGGCT
>CAJUSQ010000006.1 GCA_910588885.1 uncultured Lachnospiraceae bacterium | reverse complement strand
AGAGGTAAGATAACACCCTCTGCAAAAAAGGTATCGTTATCTTACCTCAACAAACGCACCACCATAGAAGCCATACAGGCATTAATGATAAACTGGAAAGCGCCAAAGGAAATGATCAGCTGCCAGCCTTTCTTGGAAGCCAATACTTCCCCAACCGTAAGCGTTACTTCATCGGAAACCCCTTCCGAAGCCGGCGCCCGGTCCGCACCGTCCGGATACAGTCCTGCCTCTTCCGTGGTATCCTTTAACAAAAGCCAGGTCACAAGTGCTACAAGCACGGTCAGAACCGCAATCCCCACATAGAAGGGACGATAGTCGCCGCCGAAATTCTTCTCAATGACATTGCTCATTCCGGCAGTTCCGATTACGGAAAACAGCGGGCTTCCTACCGTCACGATTCCCATGATCCTTCCCCGGAACCGGATAAACCAGTTTGCTACCAGCATGAAGCCTCCCATCTGCAATATCATACAGGCACATCTGACTAACAACAAAGATCCAAAATACAGTCCGTAATTCCCTTCCCCGCTATTTACCCGAAGTCCGTTTGCAAGTGCGATTCCCAGGCAGCCCAATGCGGAAAGCAGCATAACCGGAATCATCGTCTTACGGACGCCGAATTTAATAAACAACGTTCCGTAAATAAATGTCAGCAGAATACAGGCAAAGTTCCCCACCGTCATCGGCGCCATCGTAGCATTTCCGTCCCAGGCACTGAACCCCTGGATAATGTTGATCTGGTCATTTTGCAGACCTGAGTACAGGAACATATAAACAATCCCCAACACGGTAAGCGTGATCCCGTACCTTAAAAATTTTGTGTTTTTTGCCATATCACAATTTCCTCCTTTTTGCTACAGCCATTGGCTTCTTTCTGGAATCTATCATCCCATAATATCTCTTCTTTTGGAACGCCATTTTTTGTGAAAAAAGGGCTGATTTTTCTCATAATTCGACAGCATGTCCCAATGGGCCGTTCCGGAAATCGTTGGCAAACAGGATAGAAACATATAGAGTAAAAGCCGGAATGCCGCTCTTTCACATTCGCGGCCTTCCGGCTCTTTTCTTTGATTTATTCGGCAGTACTGCTGCACCTGCCCATTTACTGTTTATAATTCACAGTTTTTCACCGTACGGGGGAAGGGGATCACATCCCGGATATTCCCCATTCCGGTCAGATACATGACGCAGCGTTCGAAGCCCAGTCCGAACCCGGCATGTCTTGCCGAACCATATTTCCGCAGATCCAGATAAAAGTCATAGTCCTCCTTCTGAAGGCCCAGCTCCTCAATCCGGGCGCAGAGCTTTTCATAGTCATCCTCTCTCTGGCTGCCGCCAATAATTTCCCCGATGCCGGGTACCAGGCAGTCCATAGCCGCCACCGTCTTCCCGTCCTCGTTCAGCTTCATATAGAATGCTTTGATCTCCTTGGGATAATCCGTCACAAATACCGGACGCTTGTAGACTTCTTCGGTCAGATAGCGTTCGTGCTCGGTCTGCAGATCCGCCCCCCAGGAAACCTTGTATTCAAATTTATCGTTGTTTTTCTCTAAAATCTCAATGGCCTCCGTATAGGTAACATGGCCGAAATCAGAATTCAGCACATGGTTCAGCCGGTCCAAAAGCCCTTTGTCCACAAAGTTGTGGAAAAACTGCATCTCCTCCGGGGCCTGCTCCAGTACGAACCGGATAATATATTTCAGCATGCTTTCTGCCAGCATCATATCATCCTTCAGGTCTGCAAAAGCGATTTCCGGCTCAATCATCCAGAACTCCGCCGCATGGCGGGTGGTATTGGAATTCTCTGCCCGGAAGGTGGGGCCAAAGGTGTAAATATTCCGGAATGCCATGGCATAGGTTTCCCCGTTCAGCTGGCCGCTGACCGTCAGGTTCGTAGGCTTGCCGAAAAAGTCCTGGCTAAAGTCCACGGTACCGTCTTCCCGGCGGGGCGGATTCGCCAGATCCAGGGTTGTCACCTGGAACATCTCGCCTGCCCCCTCACAGTCGCTTCCGGTAATCAGCGGCGTATGCACATAGACAAAATCCCGCTCCTGGAAAAACTTGTGAATGGCATAGGCGATCAGGGAACGTACCCGGAATACGGCCTGGAACGTATTGGTCCGGGGCCTTAGGTGGGAAATCGTCCGCAGGTATTCAAAGCTGTGACGCTTTTTCTGCAAAGGATAGTCCGGCGTGGACGCCCCCTCCACCGTAATTTCCAACGCCTGCACTTCAAAGGGCTGCTTTGCTTCCGGAGTAGGAACAAGCGTTCCCTTCACAATCATCGCCGCTCCCACATTCAGCTTTTCTATTTCTGCAAAATTCGCAAGCTCCTGGGAATAAACCACCTGCAGGGGCTCAAAAAACGTTCCGTCATTGATTACAATAAATCCGAACGTCTTGGAATTCCGGATACTGCGGACCCAGCCGCATATCTCCACTGTCTGATTGAAATATGCTTCCCGGTTCCGGTATAATTCCTTGATGTTAATCAGTTCCATGGTACAATCTCCTTTTTCAAACTAAACTCTTTCTTCCTCAAATCCTGCGGACCATTGCCGGCGCCCGGCGAAGCAAAGACTACTCCTCCTGACTGGCTTCGGCTCCTTTGGCATGTTCTATTACAAAATCCACAACCTTATTTCCAAGGTAAATCGTCTTAATATATTCTTCGCCATACTGTTCGAACAACGCTTCTTTTGTTTCAAAGTTGTTATTCGTTATCATTTCGGAAAGGAAGCTTTCGTATTCCTCACCCTCGGCCTTGATGCCTTCCTTCTCCGCGATGGCCTGGACAATCATTTCGAATCCGACATTTTTCCGCACATATTCTTCTGCCTGGGCGTTGAAATCTTCTTCCGAGGTCTGATACTGGGCCAGATAGTCGGACAGCTCCATCCCCTGGCTCTCGCACATCTGCAGCACCTGGTCTTTATATTTCGCAATCCGTTCCTCCATCACATCCTGAGGGATTCCGTTTACGGTGCAAACTTCCTGAAGCTTCTCAATCGCAACCGTCCGGGTGTTGCTCTGGGAATAATTGGCGCTGCTGCTGACCAGGCTTTCCTTCACGCTTGCTTTATAAGCCTCTACAGTCTCCATACCGAAATTAGCGGACACATACTCGTCGGTAAGGTCTTCATAGGTCATCTCCTGCTTTTCCACAATGCTGTTTACCTTCACATTGAATACCACCGGTTTCCCGGCCAGAGCCGGATTGGGATTATAGGGATCCGGAAAACTCAGATTCAACGCTTTCGTATCCCCTACATTGGCGCCGATCAGACCTTCTTCAAAGCCTTCAATAAAATTGTGAGAGCCGATCTCCAGCACCTGGTTGGTAGCGGAACCCCGGTCAAAAGCCACCCCGTCCAAAAGCCCTTCGTAATCAATATTGACGCAGTCTCCGTTTTCTACTACCGTCTTATCTGTGGGCGTATAGGAAGGAGTCCGCAAAAGAATACTTTCAATGTATGCTTTTACATCTTCATCCGTAATCTCCGGATTCTCCAGGGTAAGATCCAGTCCCTTATACTCTCCCAGGGTCACGCCTTCTTTCGCTTCTTCCTGATCCTGGCCTTCTTCCTTTTGGGTATCCTCGTTGGAATCCCCTTCTGCTTTTTCCTTTCCGCATCCGGCTGCCATAACTGCCATGCAAAGTCCCAACCACAAAATCAATAATTTTTTCTTCATTCTATATCATACCTTTCTGATTCGCGAAAACCGTTCCCAAAGGGGAACAGTTTCCATACGCTTATTCTGCAGCCATACCCAAAAGGGCCGTCCGCTTTTTCCTGCTCCTAAACCCTTTCCCCAGAAACAGGCTTTCACAATATATAAAGATACCATATTTCTGCGGAAAATAAAAGACCTGTAACAAAGAATTCACATTTTCATCGGAAATATGATTGCACTTTTCGAAAAAAGGGGTATAATGGGGAAAAAAGCTGCTTTATGCTGCCGGATACGGCCTTTTGCAAAAAAGCAAAACCGCAGCGAAAAAACACGAGAGGAGTGGGGCAGACTGCCCCGCCGGGCCAAAACGGGCTGTGGGAATCCCTTTGGGGCAAACTCCGGCAGCCCTGGCCCGTGCCGAAACTAGCCTATGAGTACACTGAATCTGACATTGCTGACCGATCTGTATGAACTGACCATGATGCAGGGTTATTTTAAGACCAAAAACCGGGAAATGGTGGTCTTTGACGCTTTTTACCGCTGCAACCCCTCCGACGGGGGCTACGCCGTCTGTGCCGGGTTAGAGCAGGTCATCGACTACATCAAGCATCTGCATTTTGACCAGGACGACATTCAATATCTCCGAAGCCTGGGCATTTTTGAAGAAGATTTCCTGGAATATTTAAGCAGCTTTCAATTTTCCGGCAATATCTACGCCATTCCCGAGGGCACCGTAATTTTTCCCCGGGAACCTTTAATTAAGGTAATTGCGCCGATTATGGAAGCCCAGCTAATCGAAACGGCCATTTTGAACATCATCAACCATCAGAGCTTAATCGCCACCAAGGCCGCCCGGGTATGCTACGCGGCCCAGGGGGACGGCGTTATGGAATTCGGCCTGCGGCGGGCCCAGGGACCTGATTCCGGCACCTATGGCGCCAGGGCGGCAGTGATCGGCGGCTGTGTCGCTACCTCCAATGTTCTTGCCGGACAAATGTTCGATATCCCTGTAAGAGGGACCCATGCCCACAGCTGGATTATGAGCTTTCCCGATGAATATACGGCTTTTAAGACTTATGCCGATCTGTATCCTTCCGCCTGTATCCTGTTGGTGGATACTTATGATACGCTGAAATCCGGCATTCCCAATGCCATCCGGGTATTTCAGGAACAGAAGGAGGCCGGAATCCCCCTTACCTTTTACGGCATTCGGATGGACAGCGGCGATTTGGCCTATCTTTCCAAAAAGGCCCGTAAGATGCTGGATGCGGCAGGCTTTCCGGATGCGGTCATTTCCGCCTCCAACGATCTGGACGAATACTTAATCGAGAGCCTGAAGCTTCAGGGAGCCACAATTACCTCCTGGGGAGTGGGCACCAACCTGATTACCTCCAGGGACTGCCCTGCCTTCGGCGGTGTCTACAAGCTGGCTGCCATTCAAAACGAGGACGGCGTCTTCGTTCCGAAGATCAAGCTGTCCGAGAATACCGAGAAGGTCACGAATCCCGGCAACAAGACGGTTTACCGGGTCTATGAAAAAGCCTCCGGCAAGGTAAAAGCCGATTTGATCTGCCTGGTAGGGGAAACCTTTGACGAATCCCGGGATCTCCGGCTTTTCGATCCCCTGGAAACCTGGAAGAAGACACGCTTAAAGGGCGGAAGCTACACCCTGCGGGAGCTTTTGGTACCTGTTTTCCAAAACGGGCAATGCGTCTACGAAAGCCCTTCGGTTATGGACATCCAGGCTTACTGCACCCGGGAAAAGGACACCCTCTGGAATGAAACCAAGCGATTTGTAAATCCCCATCACATCTACGTGGATCTGTCTGATCAGCTGTATCAGATGAAAACAAAACTGTTTGACGAGATGAGTAATAAGAACGAGTAACCGGCACATCATAATCAAAGAAGGCCAAAGCAGCCCTGCCCGATGGCAGAACGCTGCTTTGGCCTTCTTTTTTTCCATAAGCCGTTTTATTCCTTACGGCTTTTTACCACTTGCAGAACTTTTCATAGGTTTCAAAAAAGCTCTTGGTTTTGATATTGGCATCCGCTTCAATCTCTATGCTGTCCCAAAGCTCCTGGTTAAATTCGGAGGAAAGCGTCTCCACAAAGGCTTCGTATACGTCGTCAAAGGCTTCCTTCCTGCGCCGCTCTAAAATCACCTGCTTATTTTCATCGGTCAGCTCCTGGTTGTAATTGCTGATGCATTTGATAAAATACCAGCCCGTTTCCGTCTGGATGGCTTCGCTGATCCCTTCCGGTTCCAGGCCAAAGGCAACGGTTTCCACCTCTGCCGGAAGCGTCCCTCTGCCAAAGGTAATTTCCGCCTGGCTTTCTTCGTTATAGGAGCTGGCCAGGGTCAGGAAATCGGCTCCGGCCTGAAGGCCCTCCGTTACTTTATTGGCCTTCTCCTGGGTGGAAACAAAAATCCTGTATGCCTCCATTACCCGGGCCTCGTCATCACTGACCTCCTCATTAATATCAGCCGTCAGCTGGGTATAGAGCTTGTTTGCCAGGCCGTACTGACGGTACAAATCCGAAATCACCGTTTCGTCCACGCCCATGTAACGGATTTCCTCTTTGGACAGGGATTTGTAATAATCCTTTGCCGCCCGTTCCACCTGACGCAGCTCCTCTTCGCTCAAGGAAATTTCCTGCTGCTCCGCCAAAAAATCCATGCTTACGATCTGTGCCAGCTGGGAAATCGTTAAATCTTTCACATATTGTTTCAGGCTGTTGTCCCCGAAATCATGCTCCCACAAATTAATGCCGTACACCGTCCCGTACAGATTCTGATAATTGGTCAGAAATACCTTGGCTTCCGCCAGGGAACAGATCCTGTCATTGATTACAAATACATCGTTTTCCGAAAGATTGGATGTAAACACCACTTCTGTTTTTCCAAACCGGCAGCCTGCCAGCCAAAGCAATGCACAAATAGCCAGCGCCAGGGCCGCCTTTCTTTGTCTGTTTCCTCTCATGTTTCGTATCCTTCATTTGTCCTTCCGTTGTAGTACGTCCCTTTTTACAAACGCTGCAGCAAACTGCGGGCCACGCTGATCCCGTTGGCCGACGCCTGCTGCAGGCCCCGGGTTACGGAGGCCCCGTCCCCGATGGCAAACAGTCCCCGGATATTGGTTTCAAACTCCCGGTTCACCACTACTTTGTTGGAATAAAATTTCACTTCCACGCCGTACAGAAGCGTTTCGTCACTGGCAATGCCCGGCGTCACCTTGTCCAGGGCTTCCAGCATTTCCACAATGTCCACCATAATCCGGTGGGGGAATACCAGGGACAAATCTCCCGGGACCGCATCCTTCAAGGTAGGAATCAGGTTATTCCGGCACAGCCGTTCTTCCGTAGTACGCCTGCCCCGCTTCAGATCCCCGAAGGTCTGCACCAGAATCCTGCCGTCGCAGAGCATATTGGAAAGCTGGGCAATCTGTTTTCCATAGGCAATGGGGGTCTTGAAGGGCTTTGTAAAATTCTTGGAAACCAGCAGCGCAAAATTAGTATTATTGGTCTTCAGATCCTGGGACTTATAGGCGTGGCCGTTTACCACCGCAAGGCCGTCGTCGTAATATTCCGTCGCTACTTCCCCCGAAGGGTTGGTGCAGAAGGTCCGCACTTTGTCGTCAAAGGTGGGGGTATGGAACACCAGTTTGGCTTCGTAGAGGTTCTGATTCAAAAATTCCATGACCTCGTCCCTAACCTCCACCCGTACCCCGATATCTACGGTTCCTACCTCCGTAGCCACACCCTTTTCCTCGCAGAGGCGGGCAAACCAGTGGGCCCCTTCCCGGCCTACCGCACTGACAACCTCGGAAGCGTGATACGTTTCTCCCTTGTCGGTCACCACGCCTTTTGCTGCTATATCTTCCACCAGGATATCCTTAACCATTGTTCCGAATTTCATCTCAACGCCCATTTCCAGCAGGTGTTCCTGCAGGCGGCTGTAGATCTTATAGCCTTCCTCGGTTCCCAGATGCCGGATGGGACATTCAATCAGCTTCAGGTTGGCATTGATGGCCTTTTTCCGGATCTCCCGCACCGCTTCCTCCCGGTCTACGCCATATACCTTGGTATCTGCTCCGAATTTCAGATAAATATCATCCGATTCCCGGATCAGCTTCAGGGCTTCGTCATACCCCAGGATCTTCGGAAGGTTTCCGCCCACATCCGGGGAAAGGGACAGCTTTCCGTCGGAAAAAGCCCCGGCTCCCGCAAAGCCCGTGGTAATCGAACAGGGCTGGCAGCCCACGCACACCTTGGTCTTCCGCTTGGGACACTGCCGTTCTTCAATTCTCCTGCCTTTTTCCACCATCAGAATCCGAAGGCCCGGTTTTGCGTGAATCAGCTCATAGGCACAAAAAATGCCGGAAGGCCCTGCACCGATAATAATTACGTCATATGAATCCATTCTATACCTCCGCTACCAATATTCTATACCTCCACTACCAAATATCTTCCGTCCGGCAGCGCAAACACCTCCGCCGCTTCCAGCAGCTCTTCTCCTGCCAGCTCGGCAATGTCCGCCCCTGCTTCCTTAAAATAGTCCCGGACTTCCTTCTGGTCCTCGCAGACCACGGCCATACAGTCCGAAAGAAAGGCTTCTGCTTCCTCTAACGTGGAAGCCACCTTTTCCGGAAACAGCTGCCGCTGCTTTTTTAAAAAAGTACTTAATACCAGTTCATCATACTCATCCATTTCTTTACTCCTCCTTTTGTACATTACCCGCAGGTCCTTTGTCTCAATATATCATATTATGAATTCCCGCAAATTTCAATGCCAATCTTTTTCAATCTCTGATAAATGGCTGCAATGGGCAGGCCCACCACATTATTATAATCTCCCTGTATTTTTTCTATATGAATGGCACATTTTCCCTGTATTCCGTATGCCCCTGCTTTGTCCATGGGTTCTCCCGTTTTTACATAGGCTTCGATTTCCTCCGGGCTCATGGGATACATGGTCACTTTTGTTTCCTCATAAAAATTTAAAACCGGATTTTTTTCCTGATCCAAAACCGCAACGCCGGTAAAGACGCTGTGGGTATTGCCGCTAAGCATCGTCAGCATCCCTGCGGCATCCTTTGGATCCTTCGGCTTTCCCAGGACCTTCCCGTCAAAAGCCACCACCGTATCCGCTGCCAGCACAAGGGAACCTTCCGGCGCGTTGGCCGCCACCTCCTGTGCCTTTTTCAGGGCCAGTTCCTGTACGATATCCTTCGGCGCATCCTTTGTGGTATGCTCCTCCCCTTTGGCCGGGATCACTTCAAATACGGCGCCTGCCTGCTGCAGCAGTTCCCGGCGGCGGGGAGAAGCGGAAGCTAAAATTAAGGTTTTCATAATGTCCCTCCTGTGATTTTTTCCATTTGCCCGGACTTGCTTTACACCTGGATCTCCCGGCGCAGCCGGAAGGAATACAAAATCTTCTCCTTTACTTCCTTCCCGGCGGCACGGCTTAGGGCTTCCTGATACAAATCCATCTGGGCCTGATAGCGTTTTACCAGATCCGGCGCAGACCTTACCGCGTCTGTTTTATAATCCACCAGCACCAGCTTTCCGTCTTCTTCAAAATAGGCGTCCATAATTCCCTGAATCAGGATCATCACGTCGCTGTCCGTCTGCTCTAACACCTGGGAAGCCGGCTTTCCCATAACAAAGGGCTTTTCCTTATAAAGCTTCCCGGCCCGGGCGGCTTTTTGCATCCGTTCCGCCAGCCGGGACCGGAAAAACAGCTCTAACCCTTGCAGGGATAAAAGCCCTGACAGATGGGCTTCCAAAAGCCCCGTTTCCTCCATCCATGCAATCTGTTCCTGTAAGGTATCAAAGTCCCGGGTAAAATCAAAGCATTCCAATACCCGGTGCATGGCGGTTCCCCGAAGGGCGCCTTCGTTCTCCGGCTCCTCTTCCCCGCGGCCCCGCATAAATTCCGGAATATAGGGAATCACCTCCGGTTCTACGAACATATATTCTTCTTCTGGTTCCTCCTGCCGCAGCCGGTCTATCGCCCGATGCTTCAGCTCCGATACGGAAAGCTTGGGCTTTAATTCCCGCTCCTTCTCATAGGGATAGCGAAAGGACAGCCTTTGACGGATCTCTTCGCCCAAACGGAGGTCCGAATACCCGGCCTGCTGCCAAAGCGCTTCTTTTTCCCATTCCCTCCGGACATGGGTCTTAGCCTGTGTCCGGCTTAGCTCTTCCGGAGACACCAGCCGGATTTCGCAGCCGGTGGACTGCAGCAGGGCGGGCAGCACCCAGTCCAGGTAACAGCCTGCGCCCAGCCGGAACAAGAACCCCATATGGCCCTTTGCATCCCGGCGCTGATAGGAAAAGGCTTTCAGCTTCTCCGGGGCTTTCTTCAGTGACCCGGTCAGAATCAGCTTTTCCTTTGCCCGGGTCATGGCCACATACAGTACCCGAAGCTCCTCCCCGGCATTTTCCATCTGCACCTGCCGGGCCAGAATCTGCCGGGCCAGGGAAGGAATCCGCACCCGCCGTTTCAAATCCGTAACGTCCAGGCCGATTCCCAGCTGGGGATGGAGGATCATCCGGCTCCTGACATCCTGCTGGTTCATCTGCCTGCCCATGCCGGCCAGAATCACCACGGGAAATTCCAGTCCCTTGCTTTTGTGAATTGTCATAACGCGTACTTTATCCTCCAAAAGCGTATCCTCGGCCTCCCCGTAATCCACTTCGTATCGGTTGAGCTGGTTCATGTAGCGGATAAAGGAAAACAGGCCGTGGTAGCTGGTGCTTTCATAAGCAGCCGCCCGCTCCAGCAGCATTTCCAGATTGGCCCGCCGCACTGTCCCTCCCGGCAGGGCATAGACATAATCCAGATATCCGGTTTCATCCAGCACCTGGTACAACAGCTCCCGCACCGGCGTATCCATGGCCCGTTCCCGGAATTCCTGCAGGGTTTGAAGGAAGGACGCTATTTTTTCCCGCAAAGGCTCCTTCCGTCCCTGTTCCCCGTAGGAAAGGACGCACAGGGAAAAGGGCAGCTGGGGAAACTGGATGCGCAGCTCCGCCAGCTCCTCTTCCGTCAGTCCGCCTATGGCGGACTTCAAAACAGCCGCCATCGGGATATCCTGCCTGGGATTGTCAATGAGCCGCAGCAGGTTCAACGCGGTCTGCACCTCCATGGCCGAGAAATACCCGGTTCCCGTAGCCGCCATGGCCGGGATTCCGCAATCCTTTAAGGTTTCCACCAGTTGCTGCCCATAGCTGCCGATCCCCCGCAGCAGAATTACCACATCCTGATACCGCAGAGGGCGCAGCTTCCCGGTTTCCTTATCCGTCACCAGCTGTTCTTCCATCAACCTCTGTATCTGCCGGGCAATTAATACCGCCTCGGCCTGCTCCGGCTCTTCGGCCTGGGAAAAATCCCCCGGGTCCGTCAGCAGCACCTGGGTTTGAAACATCTTTTCCAATGAAGGCGTTTCAAATTCCATCCCCTGATAGAGAGCCGCCTTTTTGTCGTATTCCACATTTCCCAGATCCCGGGCCATAATGCAGGAAAACACCTGGTTCACCGTTTTCAGCACTTCTCCCCGGCTGCGGAAATTCTTATGCAGGTCAATGCGGCGGTTTTGAACGTCCTCCCCGGGGTCCGCCGCTTCCTCCAGGGGATAGGTGTCGTATTTTTCCATAAAAAGCTCGGGTCTTGCCATCCGGAACCGATAAATGCTCTGCTTCACATCCCCCACCATAAAACGGTTATTTTCCCGGGCCACCGCCTTTAGGATGGTTTCCTGTACATAATTACTGTCCTGGTATTCATCTATCATAATCTCATCAAATTGCTCTCTCAATTCCAGGGCCGCCGCAGAGGGTTCCCGGGTATCCTCCTCCACCAGGATCTTCAGGGCAAGATGCTCCAAATCATTGAAGTCCAGCATGTTTTTCTCCCGCTTCTTCTCCCCGAACGCCTCCCGAAATTCCAGGGCCAGCCCCGTCAGGGTTTGAAGGAGCGGCTGGTTTTTCCTGAGATTTTCGACCATTTCCTCCGCCGGAAGAAAGAAAAACTGCTCCAGCAGCTTCTTGCGGGAATCCTTGATTTCCTTGCGGAGATCCTGGACATACTGCTTCTTATCGCCGTCCCCGTCGAATTTCCGGGCTGCCGGCAGCCTGCCGAAGGCCAGCCCTTTTATTTTCTCCCCGTATTCCTTAAGGCTGCCGCAGGACGAAAACCCTTCCAGCTGTTCACATTCCTGCTCCAAAAGCCCGGCGTAAACCTGGGGACCGTCCGGCTCCTGGCTGATTTCCAGACAGCTTTCCGCCATTTTCAGCCACTGGCCCGTTACGGCGCAAAGATAATTCAAAAGGGCCCGGTACATGGGTTCTTCCTGAAATTCCTCATAGCTGCAGCCATAGGGACGAATGCAGTGACGGAGCCATTCTCCGGGCCAGGGGTCGCTCATGGCAAATTCATACAGATCCAGAACTGTGCTTTTCAGCTTCTCATCCGTTTTGCCGGTAGCCAATGTCTCCGACAGCTCCAGAAACTCCGGCTCCTCCCGCTCATAATGCTGCTCTAAAAGGGCGTCCAACACGTCTCCCTTCAACAGGCGCAGTTCCCCTTCTTCCCCGATCCGAAAATCCGGCTCCAAACCGATGCGGTGGAAATAATTGCGGATGACATACAGGCAGAAGCTGTGAATTGTGGTAATCATGGCCGTATGCAGAAGGGTCTGCTGCCGCTGGAGGTGGACATCCCCGGGATGGGCCGCAAGCTCCGCTTCCAGAGCCGCCCCAATCCGTTCCCGCATCTCCGCCGCCGCCGCATTGGTAAAAGTCACAATCAGCATCCGGTCAATATCCATGGGATGCGCCCGGTCGGTAATCCGTTTCAGGATCCGTTCCACCAGCACCGCCGTCTTTCCGGACCCGGCAGCCGCAGACACCAGCAGATTCTTCCCTCTGCAGTCAATGACCTGTTTTTGTTCCTCCGTGAATGTCATTCCCATCCCCATCTCCTTCTATTTCCTGCCGCATTTTTTCCAGAATCTCGTTTTTGTCCTTCGGCTCCTCCAGCCTCCGGTATCCAAACCCCGGAATCCGCAGATCGAACCCACAGATGCCGTGATAGGGGCAGTAATCACAGCCGCTTTCCTTTTTCATCCGATAGGGATTGACAGCCGTATCGCCCCGGAAAATAGCCCTTCCGATGCTCCGGATTTTAGCGTTTACAAAATCCGAAAGGACTTTCATTTCTTCCATATCCGCCTGCCTGGACTTCCGGCTTACGCTTTCGTCGGGCAGAATCCCCGCCCCGTTCAGCTTCAGCTGCTCCCGGACTTTTTCCTGAATCTCTTCCTCGGCCGCCGGCCCGTTCACTTCAATAACCGGATCGTCAATGTGATAATAGAACATGCCTGCAGGAAGCACCTGGGACGCAGGATATTTCCGCTTCAAAAGCTCTACCGCGGCATTTAAATACACTACTAACTGAAGCTGAAGGCCGTGATACAGGGACACCAGGGAAAACTGGGTATTGCCGGATTTATAATCCACCACCTTCACATAGACCTGTTCCCCTTCTTTTTTCGTGTCCATCCGGTCAATCCGGCCCCGCAGGCGCATCCTTTCTTCTTCGCTTAAGGTGAAATTCACGGCCTCCAGGTCCTGGACAAAGGAAAAGGAAATTTCATATCCCTCCGGTGTGAAGCTGCTGCGGGAGATCTGATCCGTAATGGCCTCCACCGTTTTTTTCAGAATCCTAAGAAGCCGTTTTATGGAATAGGCGCTTCTGGCATCCTGGAATACCGGATATCCGGCTTCCTCCACCGTATCCCGGACCGCTTCCTCCATCAGCTGCTCCTGCAGCTCCTTCGGTACGTCAAACCAGTGATACCCCAGCTCCTCCATCCGGAGGGAATACCGCTCCAGGGCCCCATGGAACAGGCTTCCCATATCCACCGGGGCAAATTCCCCCAGCTGCCGTTCCTTCACACCGATGCCGTAAGCCATAAAATGGGCATAGGCACAGGCCGCGAACCGTTCCAGCCGGGTAACGCTGTTCTCCAATATGCTTCCGTACAGCTCCCGGGTGGCTTCCCGGCTCATAAAACGTGTTTCATATGTATAAAAAGCGGCTTCCAGCAGCTGCCTGGCCCGGGCGCTGCTGTCTGCCCGGCCCTGATACCAGGAAAGCAGGGACAAAAAGATCGGGGACAGCTCCCCTTCCCTGGCTTTTTTCATTCCCTCTACCAGAACCCGACTGCTGCTTTTCTCCGTTGCCAGCTGCCGCAAGGGTTCCGGCTCCTCCAGCTTTACCGGGACAAGATCCGGAAAAAGCTTTCCCACCATTCCCGCCAGATAGGACTTCCGGGCTTCCTTTCCGTCTCCTCCGGTTCGAAACCAGGTAAGGTACAGACGGCGGGAGGGCTTTGTCAGATTCAGATACAAATAAAATTTCTGGATAAAGGACTTTTCCCTTGCTCCGGGAGCCAGCTCCATGCCCCGCTCCCCCAGCTGCTGCCGCTCCTGCTGGGAAATCAGGCCCCCGGGCTTTTCCGCCTTGGGAATCAGCCCGTCGTTGACCCCTACCAGAAACAGGGCCTTAAGATCCGGCAGACGGCTCCGTTCGATGTCCCCCACCAGCACCTGGTCGTAGCCCGGCGGGGTCACGCCTACCACGGAAGCCTCGAAGCCTGCCTCCAGCAGCTGCCGGTATTCCGTCAGGCCCATGTTCTCCTCACCCAGCAGCTGGGTCAGCTTTTCCAGCAAATCCATAATAATCCGGTAAATTTGCGCATATTCCTTTGCCAGCGCCTGCCTGCCCTGTTCCTCCAGCAGCTGCCGCCTGCATTCCAGCTTCTGCTGGATGCCGAGCCCTGCAATCAGCTCATAAAGGGCAACCGTACGCTCCAGAACGGAAGCCTCCTTTTTCCGGAAACCTTCATAGGATTTTTCAAACTCCGAAACCACCTGTTCCCGGGCTTTGTTGACCTGTTCCAGCTCTTCCATTCCGCAGGTCCCGGAAAGCCGCACCCATTTTTCCTGCCAGCGGCGGTATCCGCGAATCCGGTTGGCCAGCAGATAATTTTCCAGTAAATCAATTTCTTCCCGGGAAAGGCCGCTAAGGCCGCAGCGCAGATAATCCATCACCCCTTCATAGGAAAAATCCGTTTCCACGGCCCGAAGGGCGGCCTTGATCAGCTCGGTAAAGGCATGGAAGGAAATATTGTTTTTCTTATCCAGGAAATAAGGGATTTCATACATTTCAAATATTTCCGGCACATAGTTCCCGTACATGGCCACGTCCCCGCAGACAATGGCAATCTCCCGGTAACGGTACTGTTCCTCCCGCACCAGGCGCCGGATTTCACTGCACACAAACATCAGTTCTTTCCTGGGATTGGGCAGGCTGTAGAGGAAAATACCGCCTCCCTCCCCCCGGTACTGCTCCGGCTTTGTCCGAAACAGATTCTGTTCCAGCCATTCCAGCTGTTTCGAAGCCCCGAACCGGGTTTTTCCGCTATGGGATAAAAGCACCGGAGGCTGCAGCGGGACATGCCGTTTCCCTGCAAGTTCCGACAGGTTTCCCACCGTTTTTTTGCTCATGTAAAACAGCTCCTGCATTCCGGTACAGACAAAGGGATCTTCCCGGATATCCAGCGTCACCGTCACATAAATATCCCCTACATAGCGCATCAGCTCTTCCAAAAGCTCATACTGAATCGGGGTAAACCCGGTAAAGCCGTCCAGCACCAGCACGGCCCCTTTTAAAAGCTTCGAACGGTCCGCGGCCTGAACCAGGGCTTCCAGCAGCTCTTCCGCCGTAATATAACTGCCGGAAAGATAATCCTGAAAGCCCTGGTACATCACCATAATATCGTGCATCCTTGCCCGGAAAAAAGAGGGCATTTTTTCATCCTCGGAAAGCTCCTTTAACTGCCCGGGCCCGATCCGGTACTGCACCAGCTCGGAAATCACGGACTTCATTTCATTGATATAGCCGGGCTTTTTCATATTCCCCTTTAATATCTGAAGCTCCTCCTGCTTCTCCTGGGCCACCTTGCGCAGCACAAAATTTTTCCCGGTTTCCTGAAGCACCCGGATATGGGTCATTCCAAGCTCGTCAAAAACCCGGTAGGCCAGCCGCTGAAAGCTTACCACGTCAATATTCATGATCCCGTGATTCTTCTGGCGCCGCACCAGCTCCTGCTGGGTCTGCATGGTAAACTGCTCCGGCACCACCACAAAGAACAAACGTTCGTTATCTTCTCCGGACTGCCGGAGGATCTCGGTGTAGATGTAATCCGATTTTCCGCTGCCTGAGCTTCCGAAAATAAACTGTAATGCCATTCGTTCCTCCTATTGGCCCTCCGGCCCTGTCGGGCCGGAGGCGCGTCTTATTCCGCCGTCAGGGCCTCCATTTCATCCAGCAGCTCCCCGAATACCGTAAGGGCTGCCTGAATCGGCTCCTTGCTTCCCATGTCCACTCCGGCGATCTTCAAAAGCTCTACCGGGGCGTCCGAGCAGCCGCCGGATAAGAATTTCATATAATCCTCCACCGCGGGCTTTCCTTCCTTCAAAATCCGCCTTGCAATGGCCACTGCCGCCGAGAAGCCCGTCGCATACTGATAAACATAGAAATTATAGTAAAAATGCGGAATCCGGCACCACTCCCAGGCAATCTCCTGATCGGACACCATATCCGGCCCGTAATACTTGCAGTTCAAATCATAGTAGACTTTTTTCAATACGTCTGCCGTAAGGCTTTCCCCGGCTTCGGCCAGCTCGTTGGTGATTTTCTCATATTCCGCAAACATGGTCTGACGGTATACCGTAGCCTTAAAGCTGTCCAGGAAATGATTGATGTAATACGCCCGTTCCTTTTTATCCTCGGTATGGGCCAGCAGGTATTCCATCAGCAGTACTTCATTACAGGTGGACGCCACCTCTGCCACGAAAATCTTGTACTGGCTGTACAGATAAGGCTGGGTCTCATTGGAAAAATAGGAATGCAGCGAATGTCCCATTTCATGGGCCAGAGTGAACATATCATCCAGCTTTTCGTCATAGTTTAACAGCACATAAGGATGGGCCCCATAAGATCCGGAGGAATATGCCCCGGCGCGCTTGCCCTGATTTTCATATACGTCAATCCAGCGATTGGCGAATCCTTCCTCCAAAAGGCTGATATAGCGTTCTCCCAAAGGCACCAATGCCTTCAGCACCGTTTCCTTTGCTTCCTCATAGGAAATCTTCCGGTCCACCCCGGCAATCATGGGCGTATAAATATCATACATATGCAGTTCGGAAAGTCCCAGACATTTTTTCCGCAGCCGCACATACCGGTGCATTTTATCCAGGTTCTCATGGATTACTTCCAAAAGGTTCTCATAGACCTTGGGGGATACATGGTTTTCGTCCACCGCAGCTTCTAAGGCCGACCCGTAACGCCTGGCTTTAGCCATAAAAATCTGCTGCTTTACCTGGCCGCTGTAAATGGCCGCCAGGGTATTTTCAAAGCCCCGGTATGTTCCGTACAGCTTTTCGAAGGACTCCTTACGCACCCTGCGGTCGCTGCTGCACTGCATGGAAATATACCGTCCGTCGGTAATGCGTACAAGCTCCCCGTTTTCGTCCGTAATTTCCGGAAATTCCAGATCCGCATTGCTGAAAATGGAAAACACGGTTCCTGGCGTCTGCCGCATTTCCCCGGTGGCCGCCAAAAGCCCCTCCATTTCCTCCGACAAGGTATGGGCTTTGGTCCGCATCAGCTCATCCAGCCAGGTCCGGTACAGGGAAAGCCCCGGCTCCTCCTTTTGATAAGCCGAAAGGGTTTCTTCGGAAAGTTCTAAAATCTTCGGCTCCACAAAGGCCGTCCGGCTGGAAGCTTCTACGATGATTCCCGAAATCCGCTGCTCCCGTCCCTGATTCTCCGTATTTTTCGTATCCACATCGCTGGCCAGCATGGCATAAGCGGCAGCCAGCTCAAACTTTTCCTCGCAGGCCATATATAAATCCAGGGTTTCCAGCAGATCTTTTGCGCTGTCCGTCATGGATTCCCGTTTTGCCTCCACCTGTTTCGCCAGTTCCCGGGCCTCGGCCACCTGAGCCTCCCAGTCCTCTACGGTTTTAAATATTTGTTCGATTTCCCAGGTATCTTCCACCCGGACTTCACTTCTTTTCGGTAATTCTTTCGCCATCTGATTCATTCTCCTTCTTTTTTTCTTTCCATTCCGACACAAAAAACGCTCCGATTACCAGCAGCCCGCCAAAAGCAAACTGCAAACTGATTTTATCATGTAAAAACAAAATGGACAATAGGGTTGCAAACACACTTTCAAAAGACAGTACAATACCGCTGGTGGTGGTGCTCACATATTTTTGCCCATACAGGCACAAAAGATACGGGACGATGGTAGCTCCCGCCGCCAAATACAGGATGCTGCCCGCCTGCCCCAGGGTAATGGTTTCCGGCGGCGTCCCAAACAGCAGGGCCGTAATCGTAGCAAAAACCGCCGTTGTACCGATCTGCACCAGATTCAGCAGAATCCCGTCATGCTGCTTGGCATACTTCCCGCTGAATACGATATGGAACGCATAGGAAACGGCACAGAATGCGGTAATCACATCCCCCTTATTCAGGCTTCCTTCTCCCCCCGTTAAAATAAAAGCAATCCCGATCATACAGAGAACCGCTGCCGCAAGCTCCTGCTTCTTCGGCATTTTCCGGCGGATCAGCATATACACAAAGGGCAGAATGATAATATATCCCGCTACAATAAAAGAGGAACGGGAGGCCGTGGTATATTTCAATCCCACCGTAAAAGTCAGGAATTCAACAAACAGAGCCGTTCCCATAAGGACTCCGCCCTTAAAAAGCTCCTTCGTCATATGTTTCAGCCGCGGCAGCGCAATTAAAAACATCAAAGCCGCCGCCAAAAGATATCGGAAGGACAATAGATAATAGGGCGACATAACCTCAATCACCTGTTTTACAAACAGATAAGCAGACGCCCAGAATACCGCGGACACCAGCAAAGCGATGACCGCTAACGTACGTTTTGTGTGACCCATAATAACTCCTTTCTCCTTCGCTCTAAAAAAAGAGCGTTTCGCCGAATACCGGTTCTTTTTCCTGGAACAGGCGTTCCACAATTTCCCGGTATTCCCAAAGGTGCTGCACCTTCTTCAGCTTCTTCCCCTCCTTCTCATGATCCGGAAACAGCCGTATCATATAATACCATAGCTCCTTCATCTTAAACAACAGATTTTTCTCTCCGGACAGCTCCTTTCCGTAATCCGAAAGCAGGCGGTCATGGAACCCCTTCAGCTGTTCCTTTGTAATTCCCAGCCCCTTTACATTCTCTTCCGGAATACAGTTTAAAAACCCCGGATTCACTATGGCGCCCCTGCCAATCATCACCCGCCCGATCTCCGGAAATTCCTTCCGGAACCGATGCAGATCCCCAGGGGTAAAAAGATCCCCGTTATAGCAGACCGGAGCGCGGCTCTGCCCGGCTGCTTCCCGGAAAACCTCCAGCCTGGGCTTCTTTTTATAAAAATCCTTCTGTACCCTGGGGTGAATAATCAACTCCTCCAGGGGATATTGGTTATAAATCTTTATAATAGGAAAGAACTCCTCCGGATCTTCGATTCCCAGCCTGGTCTTGACGGAAATCTTCACCTCAGCTTTATCGAATATTTGTTCTAAAAAACGCTGTAATTCCTCCGGAACGCCCAGAAACCCGGCTCCTCGCTTTTTGGCGGCAACGGTTCCGGACGGACAGCCCAGATTCAGGTTTACTTCCGAATAGCCCAATTCCTGAAGCTCCCAGCAGGTCCTAAGAAAATCCTCCGCCCGGTTGGTCAGGATCTGCGGCACCGTTTTTTTCCCCCGATTGTGCTCCGGCAGTACCTCCTTTCGTTCCCGGGTATTCATACACCGGTTTTGGTTGGGCGCCAGAAAGGGCGTAAAATATTGATCCATAGGCCGGAAGAATTCCTGCTGGGCCTGCCGGAACAGATATCCGGTAATCCCCTCCATAGGGGCAAGATAATACCGCATCCCCTTCCCTCCTATAGTTGCCCCCAAAGGGCATATTTTAAAACGGCAACAGCTTCCCGGATATAGAGGTTCGGCACCGTATACCACATGATCGGCGCCCCCAGCCCTTCCACTTGGGAAAACCCCTGCCGCCTGGCAATCCGGACGCTGCGGAATACATGGAAGCGGCTGGTAGCCAATATCACCCGGGGATTCTTCTGTTCAAAATCCGGAATCAGTTCCTTGCTGAATTTCAGATTCTCTTCCGTATTCGTGGATGCATCCTCCAGAATCATCCGCTCTTCCCCGATCCCTTGTTCCGTCAGATATTCCGCCATGGACAATGCCTCGGAAATCTCCTCGTCATCTCCCTGCCCTCCTGACAGGATCACCCGGGTTTCCGGATTTTCCTTCAAATATTTACAGGCAGCGTCCAGACGCTTCCGCAGGTTATAGGAAGGCTTGGTTCCCCGAACCTGGGCCCCCAGGACAATCACATAATCCGCACCCGGCGAAGGGGTATGGGCGCCAGAAAAAATCACCATCAGCTCCGTGCCCAAAAACACCAGGAAACACAGGCCCATCACTGCCCCAAGCCCCCATTTCAACGGACTCGGAAACGCCCGGACTTTCTCGTTCACTTCCCGGAATACCGCCGCATACCCAATGCATACCATTCCCAAAATCAGCCAGAAAAAAGTAAAGCGGTTCCCCAGTCCGGTCAGAACCCCATAGGATGCAAAATAGATCAGGCTGGCGGCGCCCAGAATATAAAGTATTCTTCGTAACATGGTTTTCCTCCTTCAATTCTAGCAAGTATACCATAGTTTCCGGTATAAGACAACAAGATTTCCGAAAGCAAAGAACAGCCCATAAGGCTTATATTCAAGTCTTATGGGCTGTTTTACATTTCTAACTTTTCTTAGTGATGTCTTCCGCCATGATGTCTTCCGCCGTTGTGATGTCCGCCGCCGGAGCCGCCTACGCAGTGGTCGCAAACACCGTCACCGTTGGAATCTACATAGTAAGCGCAGCCGCTGTTTGAACCGCCTGCACAATGGTCACACCATCCGTCCCCATCGTAATCCACATAGCTTCCGCAGCCGCTGATACAGTGATCACACTGACCGTCGCCGTTGTTATCTACATAATAGGGGCAGGTATATACCTGTGCTGCCGCTACGCAGTGATCGCACTGGCCATCCCAATCGTTGTCTACAAAGCTTCCGCAGCCGCTGGCACAATGGTCACACTGGCCGTCCCAATTGTTGTCTACATAGTAGGAACAGCCGCTGACGCAGTGGTCACACTGGCCGTCTCCGTCACGGTCTACATAGTAAGCACATACCGGCTCCTGGCTGCTGCTGTTATCGGTACTTCCGGCCTGGCTTCCGCTGTTATCGGTACTTCCGGCCTGGCTTCCGCCGTCATCCGTACTTCCGGCCTGAGCCGCATCGGTACAATGATCACAAAGGCCGTCTCCGTTATAATCTACGAAATAAGCACAACCGCTGACACAGTGATCGCACTGGCCGTCGCCGTTAAGATCCGCATAATAAGCACAGCCGCTGGTACAGTGGTCGCAAATACCGTCACCGTTGATATCAATAAAATGTCCGCAGCCGTTGCTTTGGGCTACACAGTGATCACAAAGGCCGTCACCGTTGGCATCTACATAATGTCCGCAACCCATCCGTGCCTCTACTGCTGCATTCACTGCTTCCATAACGGTATCCTCCAGCAAGCTGCTGGCGGTTCCCTGAACTTCGTCTTTCACGTCGCCTTGCAGATTCGATGCGAATACCGGCACGGAAACTCCGAACACTGCAAGGCAAAGCGCCCCGACAATCAATAATTTCTTCATAGTCTTCTACCTCCTGAATTGTGAGCATTAGCTTCTTTACTTATAATACGAACCTGGAAGATGTTTCCTTGCATTTTTATTCTTTTTTCTTATGTTTTTGATTTCGTACAAAAAGCAGGATGGCTCCCGCCACAATAACAATGGAAATAGCCTGGGAAGTGGACAAGACGCCGATGGCTCCCCGTTCGTCCCGACGGAGAAATTCCAGGAAAAACCTTCCTATGCCGTATAACAGCATGTACAGTGCCCCTACATCTCCCGTATGCTTTGCTTTCTTATGGAACAGCAGCAACACCAGAACCAGGAGAAAATCTCCTCCGGCGGAAAACAGCTGGGTCGGCAGAATCTTAACCCCGGAAGGAGCAAGACTCCCTTCCGGGAATACTACCCCCAACATGCTTTCCGTTTCCATTCCGTAACAGCAGCCTGCAAAAAAGCAGCCGATACGCCCAAATCCCTGAGCCAGGGCAATAGAAGGCGCCGCCAAATCAAAGTATTTTAAAAATTCCAGGTTTTTCCGGGAACAATATACAATGGCTGACAGCACCCCGGCGCTGATCCCTCCATATACCACAAACCCCTGGGTTCCCAGCACGTAAAGCGGATCCTTCAAAAAGGCCGGAAACTCCACTATAATATATAGAAGCTTTGCCCCTAAAAATCCTGCCACAATCCCAATCAATGCGATATCTAAAATCGCTTCCGGATTCAGTCCCAGCTTCTTTGCCCGGTACATACCCAATATTACACACAGGCCAAAGCCCAGGGCAATCATCAGCCCGTAGCTGTGAATCACAATGGGCCCTATGGAAAATAAATTCATTTTCATGATGCTGCCTCTCATTTCCTTTTCATGATCTTTTTACCGTTTGATCCGTCTACTTGCTTCTGCCCTTCTTCGAAGGATCCGACTGCTTCCCATGGAGCGTTACTACTGCAAAAGCAGCCGCTGCAATTAACAGAATCACAACTAATACCACTCCGGCAACCAGAAAACCCTTCCCTTTTTCCCTGCCTTCTTCCTCAAGCCGGGAGGGGCCGGCTTCCGTAATTTTTTCCAGGGCGCCTATGGCATTTTCCAGATTCAAAAGCGCTTCTTTCAGCTCCTCTTCCGTTACATG
Organism: uncultured Lachnospiraceae bacterium; assembly: GCA_910588885.1. Classification (GTDB taxonomy): domain Bacteria; phylum Bacillota; class Clostridia; order Lachnospirales; family Lachnospiraceae; genus 14-2. The sequence continues at coordinate 36,976 of CAJUSQ010000006.1, read as the reverse complement.
GGGATGTTCCAGCACCTCCTGGGCCTGGGCTATCGTTTCCTGCAATACCTGGAAGCTCTCAGGCGTATAATCCTCTTCCGAAAGCTTCCGTGCATTTTCCAAGGTTTCCTGCAGCTTTTTATAGGTTTCCGACACGGTTCCGGCATCTGAGGTATCCGGCTCCAGGGGGGCGTCATCCGGTTCAGAACTGGCGTTCGAATCCTGGTTTTCTCCACCCTGGCCCTTGCCCCGGTTGTTTCCTGATCCGCTGCCTTTACTGCCGCCCTTGTTCTCTTCGCCGTCCTCTGACGAACCCTCCTGGCCGTCCCCTCCGGGGTTTCCGATTCCGGGCGCACCCGGGTCTCTTCCCAGCTGGTTTCCCTGATTGCCGTTCCATCCGCCGTTGCCGTCATCGCTTCCTGTTCCGCCGCTTCCGTCATCGCTTCCTGTTCCGCCGCTTCCGTCATCACTTCCCGTTTCGCTGTTTCCGCCGCCGTTTTCCGTTCCGCCGCTTCCCGTTCCACTGTTTCCGCTGCTGTTTCCACCGCCGTTTTCCGTTCCGCCGCTTCCTCCCGGAGTATGATTGTTCGGCCCGATTGAAACTGCATCGGGAATCTCCAGTCCCTGGGCCTGGATCTGTTCATTTCCATACACATACCAAAGGGAATCTGCCACAACGCTGACCGTAGCAGACGCGTTGTTTCCCTCTTCATCCAGAGCCAATACCGTTCCGATTTCCAGGGTATCCGTATTTTCTGCAAAAAGCGCCTTTGTTCCGGCCAAATAGATGTTTAAAATCTTCGTATCCTCATGGTAGCGGGCCTCCAGTACCTTCGCATTGCTGGAACTGAACTGAAAATCCACGCTTGCCGCCCCGTCTACCACCAGGGAAAACTGCAGGGAGGAAATTTTCTCCTTCGCCGCATGTTCGGACACCAGTGTAACGGTCCCCGTTCCATCCAGACGGAAGGTATCACCTCCCGCCGCAAATACCCGGATCGGCAGCAGGGCTGCCAGAATCCAGATCATCGCGGCTATGTTCCTAATCTTCTTTTTCATTGCACATTATCCTCTTTTATTTCAACTGAATCTGGGGCAATACTGCCGGCATCTCCTCGAACAGGGAATCGCTGACCAGCCGCTGCCCTTCATTTGTCAGGGCGTTGTTGACCCGGTATAGCTCTGCCCGCACCCTTTCGATTCCGTCCATCCGGGTATTCGGCTCTATCCAGTATATCCAGGTTCCGGCCGAAACATTCTGAATATTTCCGGTATCCGGCACATCCGCCAGAATGATCTGCTGTGCCTTCAAATTGCCTTCCCCGTCGCTTCCGCCTACGATCTCTCCATTCTGGTCATAAAGCACCACCAGGTTGTAGGCAGGATTTCCTTTATAAGCCCCGGTAAAGAGTATGGAGCCGGCCGGAATCACGTCTTCATCCTTCTGCCCATAACGGTACTCTTCCGCCAGAACCCCGATCAGCCCGGTGCTGTCTGCTGTCTTTTCGAATTCCACGTTATCCCCGGTCACGCCCAGCACATCCAGCTCGGCAATGGATACCGAGGCGCTGCCTTTCTCCTTTTTCACCAGCTTCACGGCATCTGCCTGGTAGGTCGCCACGTATTTCCCGTCTTCATTTGCAAAATAAACGGTATTTACCTGTTCCGAAAGGGTAAGCTCCGCCGCTTTCACCCAGGCGCCCTCCGTCCGTACCTGAACTTCATAGGTACCTTCCGCCGATTGGGAACCTGAGGTATATTTAAAGCCTGTGATGGTCTGTGTCTTATGGAATTCTAATGTGATTTCCGCATTTTCTCCTGCCTGAGCCGTGTATACAGTATTCACATTCCCGTCTATCACCGCTGCTGCGGGGTGCTCCGTATCCGGCATACAGGGCGAATCCATATCCCCGACAGCGCCGTTTTCTTCCCCTGTTCCGGTCAGGTTCTCCGTGGTAATGGTCCAGAAGGACTTATCCAGGCTTCCGTCATGGGAAATCTTCATAGCATCCGTTGTCTTCACCGCCGAGCGGTTCAGATATTTATCCACCAGGGTTATTTCATAGAATACGGTCCGGTTATTCATTACGGAAATATTGTCGCTGAAGGTGGTTTCCGTAGAAAAGCCTACGGGTTCCCGATATATCTCCCCGCCGGAAATGGTACAGCGCACAATCTCATATCCCAATACATCAGAAGCCGGAATATTTTGGAATCCCAGCGTAAAATCAATCTGGTTGGCCGCATTACCATTCTGCACCGCTTTCGTATCCTCGCTGACTGCTGCAACGGCGCCTTCCGTACCAAGGCTGCTGGTTCCGCCCAAAAGCCGGTACACTCTTGCATTGTCACTGCCGTAATAAATGGCTCTGGTTTCTTTTTCAAACTGTCCGGCATAATTTCTGGTTTCCTCAGTGGGTGTCATGCCCCAGCGTTCAAAAAATTCCAGAATATCCTTCCTGGCTGCCGCACAGGACAGGCGCATGAAATCCTGATCCTTATCCCCGGTCAGGGTCAGGGCATGTTTCCCCGGCGCCTGCTTGGGATCTCTGGCATAGGTATCTACTCTCGCATAGAACAAATGTTCTATCTGTTCATTGTAGTCCTCATATGTCTTAAAATTATAGCCGTCGTCATAAGCCAGATGCAGCTGCCAGTACATTCCCAGTTGGGTGGCCAGATTACCGGAACGGCCCTTGGTGCCGGAGGTTACTTTTTCATAAATATTCTTATACCGGAACCGCATGCCCTGGTCACTGTCCTTTGCCTGGGCCAGCTGGGCAAAATAATTATTCGTAATCTCGGCAACGGCGTAGGTACCCTGGTTGATACAATGGCCAATTTCATGGGAAATCCCCCAGCCAAAATAGGAACCGCTCTTATACCTGCCCTCGCTGTCTGTTTCAATGGGAACACCGCCCATCATTCCGGCCGTTTCCGGCCATTCGATTCCGATGTGATTGCCGCCTGCGTACATAAAGGCCCCGGAAAACATCCTCTGGTAACGGATGTTCAAATGGCTTTTGGGGAACTGATGCAGGACATTTTCCGCATTCGGATTTAATCCCTTATGCTGATAGAACAAATACATCATTTCTTCAATGGCATCCATGGAATTCAGCACTTTCTGTGCTTTCTCGTCCAGACTGCCTCCTCCGGACCCGTTCAGGATCTGTTTTGCAGGCAGGGAAAGCATCATAGTATCCAATAGAATATCGGATGCTCCCAGGACACAATTATGCTCGTCATAATCATATTTCACCTGTTTATTCCCGGAAGACTGATGCAGCTCTTTGTGTTTTGCTTCCATCTGGTCCACATATGCCTGCAGCTCCTCCAGATAAGCCCTGGTCCGGGCAAGCCGCTCTGTTTCATCCGATATCTGGTATAAATCCAGTCTCGGTACCGAAGCGCCACCGCTGACCCGCACCGCATACCGTTCCGCCGGATTGCTCCCGGTATACTGGACATACAATGCGCCGCCGGATTCGATTCCGGTTACCGTCCAAAGCTTTGGAATCGAAACTTTGTTCGCTCCAATTTTTAATGTGCCGACATTCCGGGAAACCGTTCCCGATTCGGCATGGTACTGGGTTGCCACCAGCTGGAGGTTGGTCGTTTCCCCGCTCTTCTTGCTGTTATGGCCCACATATACCATAATCTCTTCTTCTGCTGCCGCCGTAACTCCCAGAGGCTGCCATGCATTCAAGCCGCCGAACCCACGGCCCACATCACTGGTGGTAATCCCCGTATGAATTTCCACCGGAGCGCCAAGGGCCGTATTGGCCAGTAATTCTTCTGCCGTACGCAGCTCCCGTTCCAGCAGTTCCTGATCGGGATGGTATTCCCCGCTAATCGGATCTACGGCAGTCACCCTGGCCCGAAGGGCCTCAATCGTATCCATTGTCACATCCGGACGGAGTACCATATGAAGATCGTCTTCATACAGAGCCATAATCTCGTCCATCAATACATCATAATAATAGAAGTAAACCTCTGATACCGTAACACTTCCCGAGGCCAGGTAACGTCCAAGGCCGATCTGGATCTTCTTCACATTGGCCGCTTCCGGAAGCTTCAGCATATAATAAGGCCGTCCGTCTTTGTCGGATTTCTTCTGAATGGAAATATTTCCCCAATCCGACAGGGTGCCGTTTTCATCCCAGGTCCGTGCCTTGGCATAGAAATAGGCCAGGTTCTGAGGCATTACCTCTTCCAGTGCAATCGTATCCATTTTATATGCCTGGTCAAATTCGTAAATCAGCCCGTTCTGTCCCAGGGCATTATACCCGCCGTCATCCCAGCTTTCTTTCCAATAGTAAGAAGCCGGATCGTGATCCACCGTTCCCCAGGCAGTCCCGGGCTGGGAATCCAAAGCGCTGTCTACCATTTTGCCTTTGGTAGTTGCAGAAACAATATGGGCGCCCGGCTGTCCCGCTTCTCCCACATTAATCAGATTGTACTTGGGCATAATCGCCGGATTCTGATCCGTCGTTGAAACGGCACAGGTCAAAGAGGGCGCACTTTCCCCAAGCTCATTTACCCCGGTTACATAAACCGTATATTCCGTCAGATCCTTCAGTCCGGAAATGGTATAGCTGTTTGCCGTAATATTCTCAATCTTCTGATAGCTGTCCTGGCGGCTCTCTTTGTAATACAGATTGTAGGAAAGGGTATCCTTCATGTTTTTCCAGGACACCGTAATACTCTTAAAGCCGCCGATGGCTGACACGTTATCCGGTTTGTCCGGCTTACCGGTGGGCTTTGGCACCGCCTGCGCCTCATTGCCATATCCGCTGCGCCAGCTTCCGTTGACGGACTGCACCTGAATCTTGTATTCCTTATAATTCACCAGCTCTTTTCCGCCAAAAGTAGTCAGATCCAGCCCATTCCCAACTACCAGCATGGTCTGCTGCTGATCCTCCTGCTTAATCAAAACCTCGTAGCCCGTCACATTCACGCAGGGCTCCCAGGCCAGGCTGATGCTCTTATTTCCGGCTACGGCAGTAAGATTTTCCGGAATGTCCATCTCCGGCTCCGGAATCCGTTCTTCCATGCCATTGACAAATTCCACTGTGGAAATTTCCGCCAGGTTATTGTTTTTCTTCATTCCTTTGATTTTCAAAGTAACTTTTTTAACCGCAATCTGACTGCCCAGATGAATTCGGATACTGCCGTCTTTGCCTTCCTCCACCGAAACGTTTTCGTTCTTCAGAAGATATTGCAGGCCATCCACGGGAATCTCCACCTCTTGGTCTGACCCGTCCGTGTCCACGTATGCAACCCTTACCATTGCATTTGCAATGGGATTGTCCCCTCCGGTCTCGATTATAATACCATCCGTGATAACTGACCCGCTGTCCGAAGCAAAATCAAAGGTCAGGGAAACCGGATTATTTTCCGAAATCTCCCCGCCGTTTTCCGGAGACAGCAAAAGGCCGGTGCCGTCCCGCAAAAAAGTACTTAAATTCCCTTCCGCCTTCGTCCCGCTTTCCGCAGAAGCCGTAATTACCGCTGCCGGCACAAATTTCTCCTGCTTCGCAAGGGTATCCCGGTTTTCCGGAAGCCCCTTCGTATAATATTCCAAATCCACAAGATTGACAGCGCCGTCACCGTTTAAATCCGTAATGCCGTCTGCCTGTCCGCTGTCCATGGCTTCCACCAGCTTCAGCGCGTCCGTCCCGTCGGCAGCGCCGTCCTGGTCGGCATCCCCAATCAGAAGCACACCCGGATGGGCCGCTCCCGCTTCATATGTATTACCCTGAACAAATCCGGTCATCAGCTTTATGGCATAGGCGCTTTTTTCTACCAAAATGGTCTGGGTATAGGTGGCAAACCCGGCCCCGGTCACGGTCACCGTATAGCTTCCCTCCGCCAGTCCGTCAAAGCATACCTTTTTCTGTTCCTCGTTGTCACTTACGGAAATGACCGCTGTCCGGTTTTCCTGTCCGCCCCCTGTTAAGTTCACGGTAAAATCCACGGTTCGCTGCAGGGGCAGCCCGGAGCTGATCCAGACGTCTATCTGCCCGATTTGTCCGGTTCCTGCAGCCGATTTTGACCCGTCCTCCGGGGACTGACTGTCGGCTCCGGTCCCGCCGGCTTCCCCCTTGGTTCCGGCGGCATCGTCGCTTCCGTTTTCAACGGATTGGTTCGTTTTGTCCGACCCTCCCTCCGGCTTCCCGTTTTTATCGCTTCCGCCATTGCTCCCGGCTCCGTTTGTATCCGACGTACCGGTACTTCCGCCTTCACTGTTGGTTCCGCCATTCCCGGCTCCACCATTGGTTCCGGTGTCTCCGGTCCCGCCGTTCGTTCCGCTTCCGTCTGCTCCGCCGTTTCCGGTCCCGCCATTCGCGCCGTTTCCTCCGGTGCCGCTGTTCATCCCGTTTGTGCCTGATGTTCCGGCACTTCCGCCCTCGCTGTTCGTCCCGTTTCCTCCGGCAGTCCCGGCGCCGCTGTTTGTTCCGCTTCCGTCGCCCGTCTGGCTGCTTGTTCCCGTAGTTTGGGACTGGCCTGTCGGCGACGTTTCTTTCGCATCTACCGTACCATTCGGAAATCCGATGCCAAAAATCAAAAGAAATATCAATAAGAACGCTATTTTTCTTTTCACTTTCACCATACTCTGCTCCTGTTTCCACTGCCCATGCAGCGGTACTTATCCTCTCTCAAATTTTTTGTAAGATAAATCGAACTTACATTCGAATAATATTCCTCTATTTCCTTCTACTGGAAAACGATCTGACATTTTTCAAATATTCCCCGGCTCTATTCCCCCTCCGGTTCCGGATCAGGCTCTCCTTCCCAATCCTCGTCCCAGTCTTCTTCATAATCCGGGTATTGCATTGGAGCTTCCCCTTTGCTTCTGATCACCTTCGGGAACGGGGTAGGCTCCTCTACAATCCGAAGCACCTGGCATTGAAACATCCATTCATCCCCAAAGTCAAAGACATACTTAAAGGACTTCCCTTTCCGCAGTCCTGCCTTTCCAAGCCTGATCCTCTGGGTACGGGGACGGAAATCATCTATCCCTTCCGCATAATAGCTGTCCGCATCGCTCCATCTCTTATTATCCATAAAAAAAGCGTGGGCATGGTCATCCATAAATCCAAAAGCATCCAGGATCGCGCAATGGAGCTGAAACAAAGTGCTTTTACAGGAAATCTGTATATGACGGTAACAGCCCGTTCCCAGAGATGCTTTGATCACAAAGGACTGTTCCTGCTCTTTCCGCTTTGTTGCAAAGCTGATTTCCTGTCCTGATTCCACATGTACTTCCGGACATTTGTCCTCCGTTTCCGTCTGTTGCCATCTTGTGCTTACCAGCCTTGGGCCCTTTGTCTCCTCCGGAAACAGCTTCTTCCGGATCAGTTCTGCCGCTTCCTCCGGAAATGCCTGATTATCCAAAATGTTTCTAAGCTGGTCTTTAATCAGTTCAGGCAGCTGGGCAACCTGTTCTTCATTGAGCATCAGCAGGGACTGCATCATCTCCTCCATCTGCTCTTCTTCATTTCCTCCGTCCAATCCCCTGCAAAATTCAAGTTCCGCCTCCTTCGCAGAGGGGAGCAGGTTTTTCCTGCAAAGAGTGATGTTCATCCTCCGGCAAAAATCTTCAAAAAACGCATGGATCCGGCCATCCTCGTTCAGTACATGAATTTCCCTGGGATAAAACCGATATTCCAAAAGGGAATCCATAAAATGCTGCAGCAGTGTATCTGCTTCTTCCTCATAATTCAAAATCGGCGGCACCGGAAGTATATATCCTTCCTCCTCTTCCACCGCAATCAATACCATTGGAAGCTGTGGTATTTCCTCCGGGTCTTCCTGAACCGGTTCCGGAACCCAAATCAGGCTGCATTCCCAGATTCCTTCCTGCTTTATCTTCTTCATATTTGCAGCGGCTATATCGTTCCGGCACTTGGGCCTTGGCCATTCCGTCGATTTGGACTCCGGAAGTACCGCTGTTCCCAGCGTATATTCCCCGTCCCTTCCCTTCAGCAGTAAAACCTCCGTGGTATCCTCATTCAGAAAATCCAGGCCCAGTTCTTTCCAGTTTTTCTCCTCCAGCATCTTAGCCAGACCCACTGCCGCCTCCAGGGCGCTGCAAAGGTCCTCCTGTTCCTGTTCCGTCTGCAGATGCCAGGGAATGTGGTTCGGGAGATATTTTCCAAACCGTGGATATGCATTCTTTCCGGCAATCCGGATTCCATTGGAAAGAGCATAGGCTTTTGCCTCCTCCCGTTCCCCCTCTGACAGCTCGTCCTTCTTCACAAATGCACATTGCAAACATTCCTGCTGTATCATATGTTCTCCGAATTCCATACGCCAATATCCAAATCCGCTGGCTTCCGCCAGTTTGCGCAGGCTGTTGAAACCGCTTTCCCCAATATAAAGGGCCAGAGCGCAATGCTCCCTGGCTGCTCCCATAATACTGATATAACCGACCCGGTTCCACGGCAGCTCCACTGCAAATACATGCATATCACTTATTTTTTCCCAGAGCTTTGTCTTCTTGTAAGCAAACGCATGTGTAAACAGCTTGTCTGAAATCATTCTTCTCCTCCATCTATGTAACCGCTGCATGGCGGCTGCGTCCATTGTTTCTGTTTCTATAGTATAACCAGTTCCGGATAGAAAGTAAATAACTTCATGATTTTATTATTCAATTTTTTCGAAATGAAAGTCTTCCTTGTCTCCCTCTACCCTTTCGGATTAACCTTTTCCAATAAAAATACCCATTGCATAAATCACTGCTATGCCATGGGTATTCTTTTCTGAACTTTTCAATCAATCCGGTGCTGCTGCGTCTGTTATATCACAGAATCAAATCTGCTCCCGCTTTCTGCGGTCTGCCAAGGAATCTTATTCCAGTCTACATTTTTAATCTTGGATATGAGTTCCTCCATGGTTCCCGCTGTTACCCGGGTCCGTTTCGCCCGCTCGCTTCCGGCGGTTCCTGTCTGGCCGGCTTTTGTTTTGTCCTCTTTTCCGGCCTTTTTCGCTTGTTCTGCCTTATCTTCCTTGGCCTTCTCAATGCGTTCCCGCTGCTTGTCGCTTAATTTCTCCAGCTCCGCAAAATAGGACATGGTACCGTTCTTGTCTATGGACACGCCCAGATGGGTCACTTCCTTGCCTTCCTCTCCCAGCTTCTCCTTCATATCCTTCAGATCCGTGGTGGCTTCTTTCATCAGATTCAGGTATTTTTCCTTCGTCTTCTCGTCCGCCGCCATCTCCTCTAAGGTTTCCGGCTCCAGCAATACGCTGTAGTCCTTATTTCCCCGGGAAAGGTATTCTGCCGCTTCCTCATCCGAGTCATAATTTGCTACAAAAAAGTCCATATTCCGGTAAGTATTCTTCAGCTCCTTCAACAGCTTCTCCGCTCTGGCGCTTAACTTCACCGGCTGATTCTTTCCGGCCTTGGCTGCATCGGCCTTCTGAACCTCTTCGGTCCCTTTCTTCTCCTGCACGGTCTTCCCATAATAATTCTTCTGGTATGCACCGTAGCTTCCTATTCTATCCATTTCCTTTGCCCTCCTTAGCGATTTAAATTCGATTGAACTCCATTTCTATTTTATATATCGGCTGAGGTAAGCTGCAGCATTACCGTCAAAACCACTTGTTTTTCCCAAAAATTTCCGGCTTCCCCCGATTCCCGCTGGCAAAGTTCCATACAGCCATAATATTGCTCCGCTACAGACCGGATATTTTTCAATCCGTATCCGTGATGCACCCCCGGCTCCTTTGTGGTTTTCGGCAGGCCGCTTTCCTCCTCCCACCGAAGCTCTCCCGCAAAGGAGTTGACAATGGTAAGCAGCCAGGTATGTTTCTTTTGTCCGGCATGGACGGACACAAAAGGGTTTTTGGAAGCCATTGCCCCGGCAAATGCGTTTTCCAGGCCGTTGTTTAAGATAATACTGATATCAAACGCATCTATCCCGCCGGTTTGTGGATAACGGAAATCTGCCTGAAAGGTAATTCCCCTCTCCTCCGCCTCCCGGCGCTTCTCGTTTATGATTACATCGGTAACCGGGTTTCCCGTAGAAATTCCATACTGAAGCCTTTCGGCCGCATCCGCCAACGTCCCGGCATAAACCTGTGCCTCTTCATAGTTCCCTTTCGCCAAAAGCCCCCGGAGCACCAGCGCGTGGTTACCCAGATCATGCTTCAGCCCCCGGATCGAGGCGTAGATCTGCTCTACGGCCCGGATATGGGACTTCATATCCTTCACCTGTTCCTGCAAAATACTGCGGTCCTGCTGAAGCTCCATTTGCTGCTTATGGCGTTCAAACAACAAAAGCACCAGTAAAATCGCCGCAATCAGAATCAGATCATTAACGCACCACAAAAGATCGATATGCCATTCCTTACTCACCGCCGACAGCTGCATTTCCACTTTGCTGTTATATGCCCTCCGAATCAAATGGTTGAACACCCCAAGTGCCGACGGAATCAGCAGGATGCAGAGCTCCTTTTGATTCAGGCTGCACCGTCTCCGTAAAAAACATTTTTTCATCAGTGCTGCGGATCCGGACAGCAGAAGGCCCAAAATAATAAAATGCAGAAATTCCATCACATTGAAAGCAACAAAAAACAGCTGCCAGGTTTTATCTGAACTTCTCGTAAAACGGTACACAAAATAGTCGAAACCATCTGAAACCATCAAATAAAAATTGGAGGCAATTACCATACAAATCCAATTTAACGTGCCGAACGTAAGGGTCAGATAAATTTTTCCGAAACTTTCTCCCGGATCCAGGCAGATCCACACAACCCATGCAGCTGCCAGGCTTATCCCGCAGGCCCCGGAAAATCCAAATTCCCAGGGCAGATAATAGAGAACCATCATCAGGGCCCAAAAAGCAGCGCCCACCATCCAGATCCGTCGTTTCCGCAGGGAAAAATCCCTGCACAGGCAGGCAAAAACCACTGCTCCTATGAGATTTTCCCCGATTACCCAAAATTGGAAACAAATACTATAATACTGCTCCAGCCGGTCCATGCAATGTTCTCCATATTCCTTTAAATTTTACAAATTTCATTATTTTTTACATTTTATACTTTAAGATCAATTCCCCGGTACTCCCGGAAAAACTGCTCTAATCTTTCCGCTTCTGAAAGCTCCGCCGCTTTCGATGCCTGCGCGACTGCTTCCGGTTCCGGCCCTTCTGTCAGTTCTTCTACTGCTTCCGGTTCCGGCCCTTCTGTCAGTTCTTCTACTGCTTCCGGTTCCAGCTCTTCTGTCAGCTCCTCCACCTGATCCAGCATTTCCTCCAGCATACCGCCGCTTTCTTCGACGCCCATTGCTTCCTTGGCCGCTTCTTCCCTTCTTTCTTCCGGGGTCTTCGGCTCCAGCTTTTCTGCTGCTTCGGCGTTTTTTTCACCCTTCTCTTCTGCTTCGTCCAAAATATGCCAGATTTGCTCGCTGTTATACTTTGCTTTTACCGCAGCAATCTGATCCTCATAAGAATGGAACTGCTCCAGCTTCTTGGCAATTTCCTCCAGCGTTTCACATTTCCGGTTCTTCAGATTCTCCTTTTGCTGCTCCAAAAATGCTACCTGTCCTTCACATTCCGCCTGCCGCTGCTGCTTTTCCCTGGTACTCTTTAACCCGCTGCCCCAGATCATGGAGGAAATTCCCCCAAATCCGCTGTTTCCTTGTAGTTTGATATTCATAGGCACCTCCGCTTATTACCAAACATATATTCGATTACCATTTCCACAAACTCTGACTTTTCCGAAACACATCCTTCCGGAAACTATTTATAGTCTAAGATCCACGTTATTTCCCAACATTTCTTCTTCGGAAACTGCCCTGCCTTCTTTTTCTCCGGCGGGGGATCCGTTCTTTGCTTCCTCTTCGGCTTTTTTCGGATTTCCGGATTGTTCCGTTTTGGCCTGTTCGGCTTTGGCTGCCTCCTTCGCTTCCTTTACTGCTTCTCCCAAGATTTCTCCCTGGGATGCCTGAGTATCGGATGCCCGCTGCACGACCTCTGCCAATTCCTCCTTTTTATCGGAAACATCTATTCCGCGGCTGCTGTCCTGCTTTATTTCCGCTTCCAGGACTTTGCCCCTGCCCTCTAAGCCGGCGGCCACACTGCCCTGGGCATCCGCCTGCTTCATAGCGGCATCCGCTGAAATCAGTGCCTTCATACCTGCCCCTGACATACCGGCCTTTGAAGCTCTGCCCTTCGGGGCTCCGGCCTTACCTCTTGGCCCCGGGTTCTCCCGACGGCCTCCCAGCAAATCATCCATTGTATTCCCCTGACGCTTCTCCTGCCGTTTCTGTTTCTGCTGTTCTATTTGATGCTGCCGCAGCTGGTTTGTCAGCTCAGTCAGCTTCTTCTGCAGCTCCTGGCGTTTCTTCATCTTTTCCTCCGGCGTAATCTGTTTCTCCGAAAGCTCCTGGATCTGCTTCTTCGTTTCTTCAATCTGTCTTTGAATATCCCTGGAAACGGGATCTGTGCCATTCTGCATCATCGCTCCGCCTGCCGGGCTGTTTCCCTGTCCTGCTCCTTCGATTTTCATCTGAAATCCTCTCCTTTCCGAATCTCTTCCTTATACAATGATTAGAAAAACGTCTTCTTATCCGGTTACCGGATCCTCTTATTTATATTTCGGCGAAGGAACACCCTTTTTATATCGAAATGTAGTGAAACGCCCTTTTTCTGTTGTAACAAACCACCCTGCCTACCGTCAAAAGCATTCAAGGCAAAACAAGACGCCGGTCAGCGGCGCCTTGCTACAAACTGCTACAGCATTGCGCAAATAACGGTGCATACAGGATCTGCTGTTTTTCACCGTTATTTATGCAATGCTGTAGTATGATTTTCTCTCTGCATATACCGCAGATATTCATGGACAAACTCCGGATACTTCTTTTTTGCCATCGGGATCCGGCTTCCATCCTCCAAACAGATGATCCGGGCGTTATATTTTTCCACGTATTTCAAATGCACCAGATAGGAGCGATGGGTACGGACAAAGCCGTCTCCCACCTCTTCCTCCAAATCCGAAATCCGCCCATAATATTCCAAAATCCCGTCTGTTTGATGCAGCATCACTTTCCGGTTATATACCTCGGCATACAGCAGCTTTTCCAGAGGAACCCGGATTGATTCCCTGCCGACTTTTACCAGAACGGAGGGGTGCCCTGATCCCGGCAAAGGTTTTGCCGAAGCAACCGGGTTTTGTCTCCCTTCCGCCTCTTTTTCAACCTGGAAAACAGCCGCTTCCAATACGGAACAGAACTTATCCTCGGAAAATGGTTTTACCAGATAATGAAATGCCCCCACATCAAAAGCATCGAACACATATTCTTTTATTGCCGTAATAAAAATCAGGACAATCCCGCACTTTTGCTTCCGAAGCTCCCGGGCTGCTGCCATTCCGTCTATCCCCGGCATCTGGATATCCAGAAACAGAATATCCGGTTTTTCCTTTGCAGCCAATGCCGAAGCTCCGTCTTCATAAAAGCACAGCTCCGCTTCCGGACAGACATTCCTTACTTTTTCTCCAAGCAACTCCCGAATTTCTTTTTCGTCATCACAGATTCCAATCAGCATACCCTTTCCTCATCATCACAGATTCCAATCAGCATACCCTTTCCTCGCCATGTTCCATTCCGTTATTTTTTCTTCAAAAACGCATCCATGGCATTTACTTTTTTTGCCATCTCCGCAATCCGGCCTTGATCACTCTTTAAATACAACTCCAGGGCGGCCGTTTCTTCCTCCGAAAAGCCCTGGTTGGAAAGAATCTTTCCCTCCGGCAGCCGTCCTTCCGCAATCCTGTTCCCTTCACGAAACATGACGTATATGTATTTCTGGTTTCCTTTTCTGACAATCGGCGATACCGACATTTCCATTTCCTGCATAAATTCCTGCATAGCTTGCCTTTCCCTGCAGCAATTCCGCCAGTTTCATACGAAAACCCTCCGCTGCAGCCTTTTCATCCTGTTGAACCTGAACTTTATTTTCGAAGCTGGAACTGCTGTATGGACTCCTGAAGCTCTCCTGCCCGATTCTGCAGTTCTTCCGCCGACATTGCGGATTCCTCTGCCGTAGATGCATTGATCTGCACCACCTCTGAAATCTGTTCCATCCCCTGCCCGATCTGCCGGATGGATTCTGCCTGCTGCAAAGCGGAATCTGCAATTCGTTCAATCATTTCCGTGGATCGGTGAGAGCTGGAAACTGCCGCTGTAAGCGCTTCTGTCGTATCGGCAGACAAAGTCGTTCCATAATTCACCAGCCGCATGGAATTTTCAATCAGCTCTGCAATATCCTTGGCGGATGCCGTACTCTTGTTCGCCAGATTTTGTACCTCCCCGGCCACAATTGCAAAGCCTTTTCCGGCTTCCCCGGCCCGGGCCGCTTCCACGGCTGCATTGAGCGCAAGGATATTGGTCTGGAACGAAATATCTTCAATGGTCTTAATAATACCGCCGATCTGATTGGAGGCTTTGGAAATATCCTCTATCGCAGAGGTCAGATCCGCCATTTTCTGATCACAGATGGAAAGCTGCCCTGCCGCTTCCGCAAAGCACTGGCGTGCATTTTCCGCATCTCTGGAGGTACGGTCTACCTGGCCTGATATTTCCTGGATACTGGCTGACAGCTCCTGGACTGCCGCTGCCTGCTTCACGGTACCGGAGGAAAGCACCTGTGCTCCGGAAGAAAGGCGGTTCGATTCTTCCGACACCTGGCGGGCCGTAACATGAATCTTGGCCAGGGAAATATTCAAGGCGTTCAGGATCTGATCCATTGCCCGCTGGATCGGAAGAAACTCTCCCCGATAGTTCTTATCAATCTTAAGATCCATATTCCCCTTGGCCATCTGGGCCAATTTGAAGTCAATGTCATTGATATAGGTTTTCAGCTCCCGTTTTGTTTCATGAATAGACTCCACCAGCATCCCAATCTCTGACGTATTGGATTCCAGTGAAAAGTCTGCGGACAGATTTCCTTTGGAAATCTCGCCCATCTGATCCCGCACCGCAATAACCGGCCGCAGCACCCGCCACCTTGTAATCAGCATACTTGCAATCTGAATCACGGCTACAATTATCATGGCTGTGACCATTCCCACTTTGATGATCTCCTCCATCCGAAGAAGCCGTTCCACCTCTGTTTTCGTCCGTGCGTCCAAATCGTTCAAAAACTGTTCCTTCAGCTCATTGATCTTAGCTATGGCAGTGCTGTATTCTTCCCCATAGACATAATCAATCGCTGCCTGGTTCTTTCCTTCCTGAACCTCCTTCATGGCCTCCTCTTCCAAAGGAACCAAGGCATTGGAAAGGGCAGACATTTCGTCAATCATAGCCTGCTCTTGGTCCGTGATACCGATTTCCTGCATCGCTGCAACTCCCAAATCCCGGTTCTTCAGATTATTGATCTCATTCCAATAATTGTCGTAATGAACCTGATCCCCGGTTGCTGCAAATGCCCGCACCTCATTCGTCAGATATGCAGAACCATTCATAAACCGGTTTGCATTGTAAGTCAACGAGTAGCGCTCCTCGTTGGCTTCGCTTAGCTGACCGCTGATACTGCTGTAAGCAAAAAGCCAAAAGGCCGTAAGCAGAAGTGCAAAAATGGAAATCCCGTTCAAAATATAAGACAGCAGCGATTGATTGATTGATTTCTTCATAAAAACATCCCTTCTGATAGAAACAGAGCGCCGGCACTGTCTGCCGGCACTCCAATAATTACTGGTAATACACCGTACATTATCATGCATCCTGGATCTTCCGGAACCGTTTCGGCCTTTGCCGGCATCAGTCATACAAGTGACAGGATACCATGTGACCGTTCCCCATATCCTTCGGCACCGGAACCTCCTCTTTGCATTTTCCCATACACTGGGCACAGCGGGTATGGAATTTACAGCCCTTAGGCGGGTTGGCCGGAGAAGGAATATCTCCTTCCAGAATAATCCGGTTCATCTTCATATCCGGATCTGCAATCGGCACCGCACTGAACAGCGCCTGGGTATACGGATGCAGAGGTTTTCCGAAAATCTCTTCCTTTGAGCCTGTCTCCACCATAGTTCCCAAATACATAACGCCAATCACATCGGAAATGTGTTCTACCACCGACAAATCATGGGAAATAAACAAATAGGTCAGCTTCCGCTGCTCCTGTAAATCCTTCATCAGGTTGATAATCTGGGCCTGAATGGATACATCCAAAGCCGATACCGGCTCGTCACAGACAATAAAATCCGGATTCAGCGCCAGCGCCCGGGCAATGCAGATCCTCTGTCTCTGCCCGCCGGAAAACTCATGGGGATAACGGTCAATATAATAGGGCCTTAGACCGCAGTCCTTCATCACCTTTAAAATATAGTCCTTATATTCCGCCTTGGAAACCAGCTTGTGTTCCTTTACCGCTTCCCCGATAATCTCCCCTACCGGCATACGGGGATCCAGGGAGGAAAAAGGGTCCTGGAAAATCATCTGCATTTTCGGACGAACCGGACGAAGCTCACTTTTTTTCATGCTGCCGATATCCAGCCCGCTGATTTTCACTTCTCCCGAGGTGGGGTCCGTCAGGCGCAGAATGGAACGGCCAATCGTCGTCTTCCCGCAGCCGGATTCTCCTACCAGGCCAAAGGTTTCTCCCTTTTTGATCTTAAAGCTGACACCGTCTACGGCCCGCACCTGTCCTACCGTCCTCTGCAGGACACCGGATTTAATGGGGAAGTATTTCTTCAGTTCTTTGACCTCAACTACGTATTCATTTGCCATCTTACTTCCCCTCCTTTCCGTTCTTTTCCGCCTGCAGCTGCGCGCCCTGATGCAGGTAGCAGCTAACCATATGCGTATCCGACAGCTTTACCATCTTCGGATAAGCGCTGTTGCAGGTTTCGATACAGGATTCGCAGCGGTTTTTGAAGTAGCAGTGTTCCGGCAGATTCACCGGATTCGGCACATTTCCCGGAATCGAATACAGACGGTCCACCTTCTGGTTCAGCATGGGGCGGGACTTCATAAGCCCGATGGTATAAGGATGGGCCGGATGATGGAAAATATCTGCCGCCGTCCCCTGTTCTACTACGCGGCCTGCATACATAACTACCACATAATCCGCCATTTCTGCCACCACTCCCAGGTCATGGGTGATCAGCATAATAGAAGAATTGATCTTATCCTTCAGATCCCGAAGCAGGTCCAGGATCTGGGCCTGGATGGTAACATCCAACGCAGTCGTCGGCTCATCCGCAATCACCAGCTGGGGATTACAAGCCAGCGCCATGGCAATTACCACACGCTGACGCATTCCGCCGGAAAGCTCATGGGGATAGTTCTTTAAAATCCCGTCTCTTACAATGCCTACAAGCTTCAGTGCTTCCAGCGCCCGGGTTTCCACGACTTTCTTATCCATCTTGGGATTGTGAAGGCTGATCACCTCGCAAAGCTGATCCCCAATCGTGAAAACCGGATTTAAGGTCGTCATAGGCTCTTGGAAAATCATGGAAATCTCATTTCCCCGGATTTTCTCCATCTCTTTCACACTGGTCTTGGCCAGGTTCAAAGCCCTTCCCGTAGACAGCTGGTTATAGCGAATCTCTCCTCCGGCAATCTGGCCCTGAGGTCCCTGCAGAAGCCGCATAATAGACAAACTGGTTACGGATTTCCCGCAGCCGGATTCCCCCACTACCCCAATGGTCTTTCCCCGGGGAATCTCAAAGCTTACGCCGTCTACAGCTTTCACCGTTCCGATATCCGTATAAAAATAAGATCTCAAATTGTCAAACTCAATGATGTTATCCGGATTCTTCATTTTCGTCAGGTATTCGGATTCCGGCACCCGTTTTTTGCGCATCATTTTATTATATTCTTTATATTTTTTTAAATTAAACTTCTTTACTTCACGTAATTCTTTTCTCTGATTCCTGCCTGCCATGGTCCTCACCTACCTTTTCATTCTTGGGTCAAATGCATCTCGCATACCGTCACCGATGAAATTCCAGGCTAAAACCGTAAGCAGGATACAGATTCCGGGCGGAAGCCAGATATTGATATAATTCTTCAGGATCACAGACTGGTTCACCACGTCCACCATATTTCCCCAGGATGCATAGGGGAACGCCACACCTACACCCAGGAAGCTCAAAACAGATTCCGTCAGGATTACACCACCCATATCCATCGTTGCAATCAGGATAATGGTAGGCATTACATTGGGAATCAAATGTTTCAGAATCTTTCGGGAGGTACGGATTCCTGTAGCCTCTGCCGCCTGCATATACTCCAGCTCACGTAAGGACAAAATCTGTCCCCGGACCAGACGGGCAACGCCGGCCCAATACAAAATTCCCATAACCGCCATAATGTAATATATCTTATGCTGCGGTGGAATGCTGGCGGCAAACATAACCGATGCAATAATCAGCATCAGCGGAATAAAGGGGATACTGTTAAAAATTTCCACCATACGCATGATGATCATATCCACCACGCCTCCATAATAGCCTGCAATTCCGCCCAGCAGCACACCGATCACCAGTTCGATAAATACTACTACAATTCCCACGGTCAGAGAAATGCGGCCGCCATACATAATCCGGGTCAAAACGTCCCGGCCGTCTGCGTCGGTTCCAAGCCAATGGCTCTTGGAAATCGGAGCTTTGACATTTACGCCCATGTTCGCATCTCCTAATCCTTCTCCGGTCATGCGAACCTCTTCTCCGGTTACATTATCTATATAAAAGATCTCATACTCCTTGTAAGGACTGAAAAAAGGTCCGATTGCGCAGAACAGAATCATTACAATAATAATCCCCAGTCCCACGCAGGCCAGCTTGTTACGGAAAAACCGCTTTGCAACCAGCTGCCCCGGAGTCAAAATTACCTGATTTTGTTCGAATTCATCTTGTTCTTGTTGGTTCCTTGCCTGCATATCTTCCATATCGTCCACCTCCTTAATACCGGATCCGCGGATCGACTACTGCATAGAGTACATCGGATACCAACGTCCCAATTAATGTCAGCGCTGCAATAAACATATTAAATCCCATCAAATAGGGAATATCCCCGGCATATACTGCCTTCAGCGCCACATTTCCAAGGCCCTCCAGGGCGAATATGCCCTCGGTAATAACCGCACCGGAAAATAGTCCCGGTATCATTCCTCCCACCAATGTTACAATGGGAATCAAAGTATTGCGGAATGCATGCTTTCCGATAACCTTGCGCTCCGGCAGACCCTTGGCACGGGCGGTACGCACATAGTCCGCGCTCAATACCTCCAGCATATTGGTACGCACATAACGGAGATAGCTGCCGACGCCCGTAATTACAAATACCACTACCGGCAAAACAAAATGCTTCGCCAGATCCAAAAATAACGCAAACCCCGTGTAGCTTACCCGGGCCGTTACCATACCGGAGATCGGCAGGATTCCAAGACCCACGGAGAAAACACGTTTCAATACTGCCGCAAAGAAAAACGACGGCAGGGAAATTCCGATAATCGCAATTGCAACAATCGTATAATCCGTAACGGAATATTGTCTTCTGGCCGCTAAAATTCCCAGCGGAATCGCCAAAAGCAGTTCCAGCGCCATGGAAATGGCCGCCAATGCCAGCGTAGCCGGCATATATTTTTTAATAACATCCAACACCGGTTCTTTGTAAATAAAGGATGTACCGAAGTCTCCCCGAAGGGCATCGGAAAGCCAGGTAACATATCCTTCTACCAACCCCTTGTCCAATCCGTAAGCTTCCCTCATACGCTGTTCCATTTCCGGCGTAATATTCTGGTTGCCCGATGTGATTTTCGAGACATAATCTCCCGGCACCATATGGGCAATGCTGTACAGCAGAATGGATACGCCAAACAGCACAAGTATACTGATCAGTAATCGTTTGATAATGTACTGCCTCATGCCATCACCTCTTCCTGAAATTATTTTTCCTATTATATTTCGAGGCTGTCAGAAGACAGCCCCGATTCTATTCTTTTCCGTTTCAAACACTCTATATGCATTTTTGTTCTTATTTTCAAAATACGGTTCCGGTTGTATCGTCAGTACAATACCGTCTTTTTTGTATTTTCAAAATATCTGATTCCCGTATTCGTAACAATCCGGTTCTTACTGCATTTCCAGAGTTTCAATTTCATGTACATAGTCATAATAGGTCGTTGTCTGCTCCGGAAGAGTATCCAGGTTCAGGTTTGCAGCATTGTAAATCTGCATTTCAGATCTCTGGTAAATCGGCATGTAAACTGCCGCATCCATAATCATATCCAAGGACTGAGCCACCAGCTCGCAGCGTTTGTCAAAATCAACGGTTACGCGGATTTCATCCAAAACCGCATCCAGCTCGTCGCTGTAATAACGCTGATAGTTGGAGCCACCCTTGCTTCCGAACATCTGAGTCTGGTCACAGTCGGTAGAATTACCCCATGCCATTACCCACATATCCAGATTGCCGCCGTTTACTTCGGTAGACAGGTTGGAGAATTCCATATCGTTGATTACAAACAGTGCACCCATGGCTTCCATATCACTTACCATCTGGGTCAAAATCGGTTTTACGGGATGGGTATTCAGTTCGCCGACGCCAACTTCCACTTTCAGCTGTTCTCCATCCTTTACCAGCTTTCCGTCTACTTCCTCATAACCTGCTGCCTTAAAGAATTCCAGCGCCTTCGCCGGGTCATAGCCATAATATTCGGTAGCATCATCCGGATATTCCGCCAGAGTCGGTGTCATAGGACGTTCAATAACATGAGCCAGTTCTCCATAGTAAGAGGAAACGGCCGGTGCACGGTTCATCAGATGCATCAGGCCCTTCCGTACATTCTGATCCGGAACACGTTCCGCATTGATACCAATATATCCGTAGCCCGGGAAGTCAACTAAGCTGTAAATAGCCTGATCCGGAACTGCATCCAGCTGCTCTATGATTTCCAAAGAAGCGGAAGGCTCGGAAATATCAATATCCCCGTTCAGCACCATATCCACTTTATCTTCTTCCTGAACGTACTGTACCTTAATGGTCGGGATCTTAGGCGCTCCCAGGAAATAGTCAGGATTTGCCTTTAAGGTTACGATATTATTGTCGTAGCTCTCATAGATGTATGGTCCAAAGCTCATCGGCGCCGTATTCTTGGCCCTTACGCCGTCCAGATTGCCCTTGGAGAAGCCTTCCCCATAATAATGCTCCGGCATGATGGAAGTCCATGCAACCTGCTTATCGCCTGAGATATTCGGGGTATTGAAGGTTAAGGTACAGGTATAATCATCTACCTTCTGAATACCGGTAATGGTATCTACATCAGACAGTTCTACCATTGCAGAAAAGCTTTCGTCCATCAAATCTCCCAGGCTGGAACCTGCGGTTTCCGTATCGGACAGGGCAACCAAATCAGATTCATATGCTTCTACCATTGCGTTGAAGAAATCCTCGGTAGTAGCGCCTGCTTCCAGAGGGAAGCCCCATGAACCGGCTGCCGCCGCTATATCGCCTTCTGCCACATCACCGGAAGCCACACAGGCATCTACGATCTCCTGTGCAAATGCAGCTCCTGCTGCCGGAACGCCTTCCCAGAATGCCTTCTGCTGATCCTCGGTCCAGCTGGTGAAATCCGTATTCTCCTGGCCTGCCTCAGCGATTGCTTTCCACAACACCTTCTCGGAATTCACATACTCTGCCAAGCCTACGATGTCCAGGGTATTGAAGGTGGACATTCCGTCATAAGTAGGATCGGCATATACGTAATAAGTGAAGATCAAATCGTCAATGGTTACCGGTTCCCCATCCGTGAAGGTCAGTCCTTCCTGAACGGTTACCGTATACATATATTTCGTAGTACCGTCTTCTGCCGTCACTTCTTCCACTTCTACATGGCCGGCATAGTCCACAACCTCTCCGTTCTCATCCAGTCTGACCGGAGACGGGAAAATCAAATCCAAAATCTGGGCATCATACTCGCTGCTGTAAAAGAAGGGGCTGAATACTCCTTCAAAATCCCCGGTTCCGATTACCAGCGTATCCAAAGTCCCGGTAGACTCCACCGGTTCCTCCTCACTCTCGCCGTTTTCCTCCGTACTGCCGCTTTCATTCTGTCCGGCATTTCCGGTATCATCCTTCTTTGCGTCATTCCCGCCGCAGGCCGTAAGTCCTGCCAGCATAGCCATTGACAACAGAATTGCCAACGCCTGTCGCATTCTTTTCATAAATTCGTTCCTCCTTAAAAATATTATATAAATAATTCACGACAGAATTATACCATATCCCGTCGATTTGGGCAAGCTTCTATGACATTTTGACATTAGATTTTCAAAAAACAGCTTCCTTTGCAGATAAAAACACCCTGTTCCTTCGCTAAAAACAGCAAAAAGAGAAGCCCTTCCGGTTTTAGGAATGCTCCTCTTTTTGCAAAACAACCCTTTTGGCAGTATACCTATGCGATCTTCTGTTCCAATGCCTCAACGCGCTTTGTCAGTTCCTGCACCGATTTCAAAATCAAAGCCGTATTATCGTTTTCCAACTTCGTAATCCGGTAATATTGGCTGATTTCATCCATATTTTGTTGGACCTTATTCACTTTGTCCTCCAAAATATTCCTGGTACGCTCCACTTCTTCCAGCACAAGATTTTCAGAAGATGTCAAACGCTCATCCATAACTTCCAGGATTTCTTCTTTCGTTTCGGACAGGCGCATGTCTACTTTTCCTAAGATCCGTTCTTCTGTCTCGGCTAAGCGTACGTCCACTTTTCCTAAGATCCGTTCTTCCGTCTCGGCTAAGCGTACGTCCACTTTTCCTAAGATCCGTTCTTCCGTCTCGGTTAAACGTACGTCCATAACTCCCAGAATCTCTTCCTTCGTCTCGGCCAGACGCACATCTACTTTTCCTAAGATTCGCTCTTCCGTCTCGGCTAAGCGTACGTCCACTTTTCCTAGGATCCGCTCTTCGGTCTCGGCCAGACGCCTGTCCATGACTTCCAGAATCTCTTCTTTCGCACTCGTCAGCCGTGTATCCATGACTGACTCCATCATCCCCCTCAAAATATCCAAATCTCTTTGTTCCAGCATATAATCCCTCCCTTCTCCTTGCTTTTACTTCAGATTTCTTCTCTTTCGTAATTGTATCCAGTTTACCACAGAAAAGCCATAATTACAATCTTTCCTTTTACAATTTAAACAAGGGGAAAAAGGGGGGGAGGATAAAATACAGGGAAAAAACAAACCGATCCCGGACAGCCCTTCCGGATCCTATGGTTCATTCCGCTGGGTGTAACGGCAGACCTTTAAAAAACGTCCGATCTCTGCCCAGGCGGCTCGGGATTCGGGCATCAGCTTCATGGCCATCTGAAAAATATGAAACATGCCTTCATATACGGAAAGCTTCACTTTTCCCCCTGCGGCTTTCGCTTTCTCTGCCACCGACACGGAATCACTTAACAGCATTTCCACGGAACCTACCTGCAAAAGCATGGGCGGGAAGCCTTCGAAATTTCCAAACAACGGGGAAATATAGGGATTTCTTGGATCGTTGTCCCCTACATAATCCTTATTATAAATCAGGCTGTCCCGGGTGTTTCCAAACAACGGGTCCTTCTCATAATTCTCCACATAGGAAGGGCCGCTGGCAGTCAAATCCGTCCAGGGGGACATGGCTATGATCCCGGCGGGCAGCGGACGGCCGATGTCCTTCAAATACATACACAGCCCCAGAGCCAGTCCTCCTCCGGCGGAATCTCCCGCCACGATGATCTGCTCTTCCGTATATCCCCGGGACAAAAGCCAGTCAAAAGCTGCCAATGCGTCTAAAAGCGCAGCCGGATAAGGATGCTCCGGCGCCACACGGTAATCAATCGTAAGCACCTTAAGGCCCTTTCCCGCTTCGCTGTAAAGCCCGGCAAAAGTCCGGTACGCATTCCGCATGGCGCCGATATAGCCGCCGCCGTGAAGCTGCAGGAGAATTTCATCTTCCCTGGCCCCTTCCCGGGGTGACAAAAGCTCCATGGAAAACTCCGGCATTTGGATTTCTTCCATTCGGAAGATTTTGGGACATTTCCATTTCGGCTCCGTCAGGTTCTTCCGCAGCTCCCCGGATTTTATTTTCTGCCCGATATGGTGGTCCGCCGTCACATGGGCAATCATCTGACGCAGCACCATTCCGCGGATACTGCTTTCCATCTCTTTTTTCTTTTTTCCGGTTACTTTCTTACGCATCATTCCCTTTTTTACCATTGGCATTTCCCGTCATTCCTCCGTATTTTCCATCACACATGAAACCGCCGCTTCAGCTCGTTTTTCGCCCGCCGGTCGCCGAAAATCAAAGTCCCGGCAAACATCACAAAGGACACGGCGGCGGCAATAAATGCAACTACCGGATAGACGATGACTCCGGTTTTCCATAGTATCAACACCGTAATACTGAAAATCACGGTCAAGAGCTGCAGCAGAATATAGCTCTGCCAGTTGGTCTGATTCACCAGCATCAAAATTCCCACCGCTAAATCAATCAGCAAAATAGCGCTTGGAACCACAAAATTCACGGCCCATCCCCGGTAACCGATGATCCAGTCCACCACGATTGCCAATAGTGCGCCGCAGATGATCTGGGTCAAAATAATCCGGAGATAACCGCTGTTTTTCTGGATGGAATACCGCAACGTAATATAAAAATACAAGATGGCCACGCCGCTGATTGCGGACCACCAGATATGCCGGAAAGTCATATAATTAATTACAATCAGCCCCGCTTCTATCACGATCGCCAAAAACGTATAAAGCTGTACCACAAAGTTCAGCTTCCGGGCCGCAGCCTTCACATCCGGATACATCCCCGGCCGCTCCGACCGTTTCGTTTCTTCCCCACCGTAGGGCTGCTCCGGCGGCATCTTCACCCCTTCCAATACACTATGGCACAGGGGGCATACCAGTGTGGAATCCAATATCGTCACATGGCAGTTTCTACATCTTTTCATCATATACTCCGTTTGTTTCAATCTCTACCTGTACACCCTCCGCCGCCAGCTTCCGGAAAAAGCCCCGCTGCACCGAAACATCCGTCAGGGTGGAGCTGAAGGTGAATACCAGGGTATCACCATAGGAACAGATACAGCCTTTGATGCCCTGTCCTTTGGACATGGACAAAAAAGCATGGAATTTCTCAATATAGGGCCGGTACTCCTCCCGAATCCCGATATTTCCGATATTGGTAATTGTGGAGGTATTGGCCAGGGCCGAGGTACGGTACACGGATTTGATTGCGATATTTTTCACAAACAGCGGTACGGCCCGCAGCATCAGGTTCTTTTCATTGGAAACATTGTATGCGAACAAATGTTCCAAATGTTCCGGATTGATCTGGCTTCGAAGGCTTTTTGCCGTTATTTCCGCAATCTCCGGAAAGGTATAGCCTTCCTTGTCCGGTTCAAACACCGCAGATACCATGACAAAAAAATTCTTGGTGGTAATGGAATTGTAATAAGGGCGCAGGTTCACCGGGACCGCCACGCTGACCGGCTGCTTTGAAACGCCGCCGTGCAGGCATTCTTCATACACACTCCAGAAAAAAACAGCCACCAGATATTCATTGATGGACAGGCCGTATTTCTTCCCGGCATCCTTCAGCTGCCCGACCGGCAGATAGCCATGGATGATCCCAAGCTCCAGGGGCTTTAATCTCTCCCCTTTGATCAGATAGGCCCGCTTGGTCTTATAGCCCTTGGCATGGCTTTTTTTATAATTTTTTACAAAACTATCCTCTTTATTCAGGGAAGTATCGCTGCACAGGGTATCCGGCACTTTCTCCAGCAGCTCGGGATACGCAATCCGCAGATACTGATAGGTCAGCTCCCGCAGGAAATTAATGCCGCCCATCCCGTCTGTCAGTACATGGAATACTTCCAAATTGATCCGGTTCCGGTAGTAGCTGACCCGGAACAGATAATTGTTGTTTTTATTCGGCACAATAAACTGGTTCGGATACGTATTCTCCTCGGTGACCCGGGGCGCGGGCTTTTTATTGTCCTCAAAATAATACCAGAAAATCCCTTTCCGCAGGCGCACCCGGAACACATCAAACCAGGGCAGCGTCTTATCCAGCGCTTCCTGCAGATATCCCGGCTTTATCTTCTCCTTTAATGTCACGGAAATGCGGTAGACATTGCTCATGCTCTCACCGGCAATCACTGGGAACAAATGCGCGGTATTATCCAGCTTATCCCACTTGATTTCACTCTCTCTTCTCGACATGCTTTTCCCCTCAATATCATCCAATTCTCCGGAAACGGAATCCGGCATTCCCTTTTAGCTTCCATCTATAAAAATGGGAATATCTCTATTTTCACCCAGAGCAGCGAGCATGTCAACTGTTTTTTCATGCACATTTTGGAAAAAGCCGAATATATTATCTTGAATGCAAATTCTTTTTGGAGCAGACTGCAATGTTTTATACTTCAATGGCTGTATTAGGCGGAGATTTGCGCCAGTGCTATCTGGCTGAATATATGTATACCCTGGGGCATGATGTGAATTGTTTCGGCACCGTGCCTTTTCCTTTTTCCACCGCGGGCGGACCCTCCCAGGCCCAAAGCCTGCAGGAGGCATTGTCAGAATCCCGGCTGGTCATCGGCCCCGTCCCTTTTTCAAAGGACGGAAGCCACCTGTATCAGGAAACAGCAGAAGCCAGAGGACGGCTTTCCCTGGATTCTTTAAAGGATGCGCTGCGGCCGGGGCAGATCCTTCTGGGCTTCGGCATTCCAAAGGCCCTTACCTCCTTTTGCCAAAAGTCCGGAATCCTTGTTTGGGATTTTCAGGATTCCCCGAAGCTGGCCCGGGCAAATGCCGCTTTCACGGCGGAGGGCCTGCTGGCTTCCGTTATTTCCGAAACGCCCTTTTCTCTGAACGGAAAAAAGGCCCTGCTGCTGGGCCATGGCCGCTGCGGCCAGGAAATTGTGAAACTTTTCACAAAGCTGAATCTTTCCTTTACGATATTGGATCGGGACCCTGAAGCCCGGGCGCTGGCAGAAGCCCCGATCCGGACTTTGACAGAGCCGGAGCTTCCCGCCCTTTCGATGGATTTTGACCTGGTTTTTAACACAATTCCGGCCCGGCTTCTGTCCCGGCAGGATATCGCAAAGCTGCCGGAGCATTGTGTCCTGTTTGACATTGCATCCGCTCCCTTCGGATTTGATTTGGAACATACCGGCCGAAAGCTGGTACGCTGTCCGGGCATTCCCGGGAAAACCATGCCCCGGACAGCAGGGGAATTTCTTGGAAAAGTCATAATAGAAAGGATGTTGTCATATGGACTATGATTTTCAGAATAAAAAAATCGGAATCGCTTTTACCGGTTCCTTCTGCACCTACGCCAAAATTTTTGAAGCCCTAAAGGACTTGGCCGAAACCGGAGCCAGCCTCTATCCCATTTTCTCGGAGCATGCTTCCTCCATTGATACCCGGTTCGGAAACAGCCATGATTTCCTGGAGCAGGCCAGGGCCCTTACCGGAAACGAACCGATCCTCACCATCCCCGGAGCGGAGCCCATCGGCCCAAAAGCCATGCTGGACATTCTGGTCATTGCCCCCTGCACCGGGAATACCTTGTCCAAGCTGGCAAACGGAATCTCGGATACTCCGGTGCTGATGGCTGCAAAATCCCATCTTAGAAACAACAAACCCTTGGTGATCTCCCTTTCCACCAACGACGCCCTGGGCATGAATCTGAAAAATATCGGGATTCTTCTGAACACCAAAAACATTTACTTCGTCCCCTTCGGCCAGGATAATTACAAGGCCAAACCAAATTCCATGGTCGCCCATGTAAACCTGCTGCCGGAAACAATTTCCCTGGCCCTTTCGGGCAGCCAGATCCAGCCCGTGATTGTCAGTCATTTGGAAACCACGAAAATATCTTAAATTTTAAATAAACCTAGGAGGCTTCTTATGTGCGGTATTGCCGGATTTTACCAGACGAATTTTGATTACACCCAGGACGCATCCTTTTGCCTGCGCCTGCATAAAATGCGGGACAGTCTGCTGCGGCGGGGGCCAAACGACAATGGCCTGTGGCTGTCGGCCCACTGCGGCCTTTCCCATACCCGCCTGGCGATCATAGATCCTTTGCATGGCACACAGCCAATGAGCCGGATGGGCTGCGTCATTTCCTATAACGGGGAACTTTACAACGGAACGGATCTGCGCAGGAAGCTTTCCGGGTCCTCCCTCCCTTTTGAAACCACCTGCGATACGGAGATTATTCTAAACGGCTATCTGGCTTACGGAACAGATTTTTTTGCAGAGCTGAACGGAATTTTCGCGATTTCCATCTACGACTCCAGAACTGATGTTCTATTTCTGGTACGGGACCATCTGGGCGTAAAGCCTTTGTTTTATCAGGAAACGCCGGAATCCCTGGTTTTCGGCTCCGAGCCAAAAGCTCTTTTTGCCTACGGCATCCAGCCCCGCCTGAATCGGGAAAGCTGGGGCGAGGTGCTTGGGCTGGGGCCTGCCAGAACCCCGGGCCACGGCGTATTCGCAGATATGAAAGAAGTGCTTCCGGGCCACTACCTTACGATCTCTCCCGAAGGATTGAAGGACTGCTGCTATTGGTCCCTGACCGGGACGCCCCATACCGATTCTTATGAACAGACCGTGGAAAAAGTTTCCTGGCTTGTGGAAGATTCCGTTACCCGGCAGCTGGTGTCCGACGTCCCCCTATGCACCTTTTTATCCGGGGGCCTGGACAGCAGCCTGGTATCCGCCATTGCCGCCCGCAGATTTTCGGAGGAAGGAAAGATACTTTCCACCTTCTCCTTTGACTTTGTGGGAAATCAGCAGAATTTCAGGCCAAATGCTTTTCAATCCTCTCTGGACCGTCCCTTTGCGGAACAGATGACGGCCCATATCAAAAGCAATCATACCTTCTTGGAATGCGACAGCCGCTCCCAGGCCGACTTTTTGCTGGATGCGGTGCTGGCCCGGGATCTGCCCTGTATGGCCGACGTGGAATCCTCCATGCTGTATTTCTGCTCCCTGGTAGCCAAGACCAACCGGGTGGCTTTGACCGGCGAATGCGCCGACGAGATTTTCGGCGGCTACCCCTGGTTCCATCGGAAAGAACTTTGGAGCAAAAACCATTTCCCCTGGAGTTACGATATGGAACCCCGCCTGTCCCTGCTAAGACCGGATTTTATACGGGAAACCCACATAGAAGAGTATGCCCGGGCCGCTTATGATCACTCGATAAACGAAACACCCGTTCTGGACGGCGAAGATCCCGACGAAGCCCGCCGGAGGGAAATTTCCTGGCTCAACGTGCGCTGGTTCATGGCCACCCTTTTAAACCGGATGGACCGCACCAGTATGTACTGCGGGCTGGAAGCCCGGGTTCCCTATGCGGATTACCGGATTCTGGAATACGTCTTCAATATTCCCTGGGAAATGAAATGCCGCGACGGAATCCCGAAAAGCCTGCTGGTAGAGGTCGGAAAACAGTATCTGCCCAAGGAGGTCTTATACCGTAAAAAAAGCCCTTATCCCAAAACTTATGATACGGGCTATGAACGGCTTCTAGCCGAACGTCTGCGCCGGATCCTGCAGCGTCCTTCCTCTCCTCTTTTGGAAATCGTGGAAAAACAGAAGGTTCTGGACTTCCTGGACCGCCCCAAGGACTACGGCAAGCCCTGGTACGGCCAGCTGATGGCCGGCCCGCAGATGATGGCCTACCTTTTACAGATTGACTACTGGATGGAACAGTATCATCTGGCCTAGATTGAACAAAACAACCGTATGCCCGGTATCACCCGGCCGGAGCATCCCCAAAACCGGGGAAGGCAAAAACAGGCCCGGCCAAATCCGGCCGGGCGCTTATATCACATATTGAAGGCTGCCTTCCCCGGCCCATTCCGCCAAATCCGCCAGGGTGTACTTTTCCAAAACCCCCTTTATGGCGTCATCCAGCTCCCGCCACAGCCGCAGAGTCACGCAGTCCGCCTCCCGCGGACACAAATCATGCACCTTCGCCAGACAGGATACCGGGGCCATATCGCCTTCTATGGCCTGCAGGATCATTCCTGCCGTATAAGTTTCGGGTGGCTTTGCCAGACGGTAGCCTCCCTGAGGGCCGCGGATGCTTTTTACATATCCCAGCCTCTGCAGTACCGAAATAATCTGTTCCAAATATTTCAGGGAAATTTCCTGACGGGCCGCCACATCCTTCAGACGGACAGGCTCCCCGTTGTCCTGCAGGGCCAAATCCAGCATCAGCCGCAGGGCATATCTTCCTTTTGTAGATATTTTCATATGATTCCCGGCCTGTTTCGGCCGTCCCCTCCTTTATTCCGATTCCGCTACCGCCCGAAAAGCCTCTTCCAGATCCTGTATGATATCGTCAATATTCTCAATTCCCACGGACAGCCGGATCGTATTGGGGAAAATCCCCTGCTGCTCCAGTTCCTCCCTGCTTAGCTGGGCGTGGGTCGTGGAAGCGGGATGGATCACCAGAGACTTTGCGTCCGCCACATTCGCCAGCAGGGAAAACAATTCCAGATGATCAATGAACTCCATCGCCCGATTATCATCCCCCTTGATTTCAAAGGTAAAAATGGAACCTCCGCCCCTGGGAAAATATTTTTGATACAGCACCCTTTGAGATTCCTCCTTTGCCACGGACGGATGGTGCACGGCCTCCACCATGGGATGATTCGTTAAATAATTCACAATCCTCAGGCTGTTCTCCACATGCCGCTCCACCCGCAGGGATAAGGTTTCCAGCCCCTGTAAAAAAAGAAATGCATGGAAGGGGGAAAGCGTCGCTCCCGTATCCCGCAGGAGAATTGCCCGGATCCTGGTGACAAAGGCCGCCGGCCCCGCCGCCTTGGAAAAACTGATCCCGTGGTAGCTGGGGTTCGGCTCCGTTATGGACGGAAATTTCCCGGATGCCTCCCAGTCAAATTTTCCTCCCTCCACAATGACGCCGCCGATGGCCGTACCGTGGCCGCCGATAAATTTGGTAGCGGAATGCACCACAAGATCCGCTCCATATTCAATCGGACGTACCAGGTAAGGCGTGGCAAAGGTATTGTCCACCACCAGCGGAATCTTATGGGCATGGGCAATCTCTGCCACGGCTTTCAGATCAATGACCTCCGACCGGGGATTTCCCAGGGTTTCCACGAACACCGCCTTGGTGTTTTCCTGTATGGCGTCCGCAAAGGCCCCTTCTGCGAACGGATCTACAAAAGTCGTCGTTACGCCGGACTCCGGAAACGTATGGGCCAGGAAATTATAAGTGCCGCCGTAAATATTCCGCGCCGCCACAATATGGTCCCCGGCCTTTGCCAGATTCTGAAAAGTATACGCAAGGGCCGCCGCACCGGAAGCCACTGCAAGGGCCGCCGTACCGCCCTCCAAGGCCGCCATCCGCTGTTCAAATACATCCTGGGTGGGATTCGTCAGCCTTCCGTATATGTTCCCCGCATCGGACAAGGCAAACCGGGCCGCCGCATGGCTGCTGTCATGAAACACATAAGAGGAGGTCTGATAAATCGGCACCGCCCTGGCATCTGTCGCCAAATCCGGCTGTTCCTGACCTGCATGAAGCTGTAATGTTTCAAATTTCAAGTTCCGTTTCTCTCTGGTAATTTTCCTGCTCATGGCTGATTCCTCATTCTTTCTTTTCCTATTAAATATATAGGAATTATATGCTTTATAGAATCCGTTGTCAAGTATTTTTTCAAAAACCAAACCATTGAGCCAGGGCCAGGCTGTCCCGTTCCACCACATAGGCGCTCCCGCCCCTGTCCTTTACATCCTCCGTCATGCTTACCAGCAAAATGGGCCTGCTTACCGCCGGATCCGCCGTAAATACGGCAAACCAGCCCAGCTCCGTTCCTTCTTCATCCTCTTTGGAGGACTTGATCTCCGCCGTTCCGGTTTTTCCGGCCAGAAGGACGTCCTCCCGAAAGGCTTTGTATCCGGTACCATTGGGATCATTTACTACTTTTTTCAAATTCTCCAGCAGGATCTGGGATGTTTGCGCAGAAAAAGCCTGTGAAATCCAGATTTCCCCTGCCGCTTCCTCCCGGTATACCAAATAGGGCTTTATCACGTTCCCTCCGTTGCAGAACGCCGTGTACAGACAGGCCAGATGCAGCGGATTCATCAGCATCTGCCCCTGTCCGTATCCGCTGTCCGCCAGCTGAATTTCCGTTTCAATATGTTCCCCGTTGGAATACGTAGATCCGTACATTGCAATTTCAAAAGGGACTGCCTCGGAAAAGCCAAGTCTTTGCAGGGAAGCTTCCAGCGTTTCTGCCCCGATTTTCAAAGCTGCCTTGGCAAAATAAATATTATCCGAATAAATCATGGCATTTTCCAGGGTAGCCGGGGCACACTCGTGAAGGGTGGAAATGAAATAATTGCCCCAGGAAGCATCTTTCTGCCATCTTAAACCCTCATTTCCAAAATCTTCCGCCGGATTCACGGCTCCGGAATCCAGCCCGACTGCAGCAATCACCGGCTTTAAGGTAGAGCCGGGACACCACACCTGCCGGAATCGGTTAAACATCGGCTTCTGTTCCCCATCGTTCAGAACCTCCCAGGCTTCCTCCGTAATGCCTTTTATAAAATCATTGTTGTCAAAAGAGGGGGTACTCACCAATGCCAGAACCTCTCCGGTATAGGGATCCATGGCCACGGAACAGCCCTTATCCTCCCGGAATTGTTCGTAAAGGGATTGCTGGAGCCCGGCATCTATGGTCAGCTTCACATCCTGCCCGTGCTGTACCTCAATCCTTGCCAGCTCTTTTTTTTCATTGCCGGCTTCATCCGCAATCGAAAGCCGAAACCCGTTTTGTCCCTTCAGCTCCTTTTCAAACAACGCTTCCATCCCGCTCTTTCCGATCAGGCTGCTTTCGGTATATCCTTCATTGACATGTTCCGCCAAATCCTCTGCCGTGACCCCCTGCACATACCCCACCAGATGCGCCGCGGCCGCACCCAGGGGATACTGCCGGATCCCGGTATCCTGAATTTTCACACCGGGAATTTTCAAAAGCTCCTCCTGCCTTCCCAGCTCCGCCAAAACCTCCGCCTCCGGCTCCGGGGACAGCAAATCAATCTCCTGCACCTTCGGAAGGGTCTTAAGGGGAACAAAGGAATCCTCCCGCACCCACTGGGCTGAAAGCTTCTTTTCAATGACTTCCGGCTGTATGTCCAGCAATTCGGAAAGACGATTCACGGCAGAAGCCCGATCCACCAGCTTTCCCGGCACAATTCCCACCGAGGAGGCCGTTCCCTTTCCGGCCAGCACCGTGCCGTTCCGGTCCAGGATACTCCCCCGCTCCGCCTGGGTCGTCGATATTTTAATCCGGTCCGTTTCCGTCAGCTCCGGAAAAATCAGGGAGTTGCTCCATACCAGCCGGTAGCCGTCTTCCCCTTTTTGAAAAAAGGCCCGGTTCTCAAAGCTAATGCTTCCTGCCGCCATACGCAATTCCGTTAAATATTTCACAACTCCCGTTTCCTTATTATAATTCGTAACCTGGATTTCCAGATCCTGCAGCTCAATCCCTTCATAAATATCCGCATTCCGCCGGACAAATTCCTCCTGGCCGATATCCGATGCTTCCGCATCTACCATTCCATACATTTTCCCATATTCCTTTTTGGGAATGCAGGCCATATATTCCTTCAGCAGCAGATCCGGCTGCGTTCCTTCTTCTTTTTTCCCTCCCCAAAAAGCCCAAACCACAAACAGCACCGCTCCGGCTGCCGCGATTCCGCCAAAAGCGGAAAGCCCCCACAAAAATCGCCGCCGGATCTGCCGGGAACGGGCTTCCCGCGCCTGTCTCGGATTTTTCTCCTGTTTCCGGCGTTCTGACTGTTCCCGGCGTTCCGCCTTTTTCTCACTTCGTTCCTGTCTGCGGCTTTGCGAGGCTGCTTTCTGCCATTCTTTTACTTTTTTCTTTTTCCTTCTCCGGCTTTTAAATCCTATCACATTTTTCTTTTGCATGTAAAACCTTTGGAACCTCCTTACTCCTTAAAGCCAAGAATTTATCTATCCGATTTCCCATTTCGATGTATTCTTTCAGCATTTTATCACAAAAAGGAGTATTTGGCAAAGGCTCTGTGACTGTTCCAAAGTCCGGTACCCGGTCAGGCGGCAATATTTTTAACTGTAATTTGTAGCTCCGCCGCTTGTATTTCCATCATTTATTTTCTTTCCGGCATCTGAAAATCTGCCAACGCCTTGTTTAGATAGTCATTAAAAGGCTTCATAATTCGGAACATCCCCGCTGCTTTTGCAATGAAACGTTCCGCATTGCTTAATTCTTCATCCTTGATGGGGTATTCCAGATACCAGCTCTTAAACTTAAGATATTCCGCCTGGGGATGCTCTTTTTCATATCCCGCCGGGACATTCTTTAATGCGGTCCCTTTTACCGTAAAATATTTTTCAAACTCCGGCTCATGTATTACCGCTTCCCATTCCTCGCCATTCTCTGCAATCGAATCCCGTACCATCCTTGTTGCGTCCTTAAACATATCCGCAAATAGCCCGCCGCCTAAAAAGGACTGATTGCCGGGCTTTATCATAAGATAATACCCAACCGGAACCGGCAGCTTCCCCTTCGCAGAAATATGGGCGCGAAACCCCGGAAAGTAGGGGGATTTGTCATGGCCGAAACGGGTATCCCTTACAATTTTAAAAGTAAAGTCTTTCGGGATATTATGCAGAATACTGCTGTCAAATGTTCCGATTTCCAATATCAATGCCTGCAATAATCCTTCAAATTCGGCATTGGCCGTTTTATAGTCGTTTTTATTTGCGTGATACCATTCTCGGTTATTATTCACGCTTAAGGCCGACAAATAATCCATAATGCACTGTGTATTCATAATACGTCATCTCCTCTATGGTTTCTGAATCATCGAAAATTGTGTGGAATTTAACATTTCTGTATTACAGAAAATTGCGCGGAATCTAAAATCTCCTGTATCAGATGTTTCGTACGTTCCGGAGATTGGTAAGGCTTACAGAACGAAAAATCCTGTGATAAATCATCCAGATCCTCCATTGCATGTTTTACATCCAGAATGTCTTGAATGGGAATTTCCGAAGCCGACGTATAATCCAGCTGCTGCGGATTGATCCTATGGTTTTGAATTGCATAATTTACCCTGTCTTTGCATCTACACTTTCCGCCGCCGTATTCTCCGCAGTGCTTTCTTAGAAAATCCGCCATCTTTTTGCGGATTCTGGAAAGCCGCTGCCGATATGCCTCCGGGGTCATTTCCAAAATATCCCCTGCAATCCGGCTGTCAATTTGAAACATCGTACCCAATATAAAAATGCATCTGCTTTCCATATCCAGGCATTGCAGCATCACATTCGTACAGGACATTTTCAGTTCCTCTGCCAAAATGGCCTGTTCCACATTCTGCGTCAAATCCGGCACATCCTGTATTTTTCCGTTTTCTATGTCATCTCCATAGTACTCAAAGCTTAACGGATAGTGTGCAAACATATGCTTTTTGTAATTTTTTAGATGATTAACCGCAATCCGGAATACCCATGTTGTAAACGAACTGCCGCCCCTGAACGAGGACAGATGCGTAATCATTTTCAGCAGGATATCCTGTGTGGCGTCCTCTGCGTCTGCAAATGTGCCAAGCATCCGCAGGGATAAATTGAATACCAGGTCCTGCACACCGGCGACCAGGGTTTCAAGGGATTTTTTATCCCCCGCTGTGGCTTTCTCAACCAAAGCTTGTAAGTCTTCATTCGTCTTTTTATTCATAGATTTTACCTCCTACTTAATTAG
Source organism: uncultured Lachnospiraceae bacterium (assembly GCA_910588885.1). Taxonomy (GTDB): domain Bacteria; phylum Bacillota; class Clostridia; order Lachnospirales; family Lachnospiraceae; genus 14-2. Next base: position 1,209 of record CAJUSQ010000006.1, on the reverse strand, counting down.
ACAACGTTCCCCCGGTCCGTGTGACAGAAAAAATTATTTTTCAGCCTTGTTGGCTCACTTGCATATATGGTTCTTTCATTGAATCTGTATCCAGTCTAATCCCGGGTTCAGCGGGACTTCATAGCTCTGAATCGCAGCACTGTATGCTTCTTCGGTAATCTCATCTTTCTTTTGAAAATACGAAAATACCGGTTCCTCTCCCTCCAAATGGGCAACTGCCGAAAAAGAATCCACCAATTCCGGCGTAAATCCGTCATTTCCTATTCTGTAAAAATCAATCCCCGTTTCCGCTGCACTGCCGCTGTAAAATACTTCTATTATTCCGTTTTCATAAAGGGAGAAATTCGTCCTGTACCCAAATTCCATGTCCGGAAAAACAGAAACCACATTGGTTCCGTCAAACCCATATAAATCATACTTCCAGGGGGCAAACGCTGGGTTCGATACTCCGTTTTCTCCCCCTGCAATGATCAGTTCCATTGTCCCGTTTCCGTCTATATCATAAAATGCATAATAGATCTCCTGCTCATGGGTACGGATTTCCATTCCGATCTCCTCCCAAAAGCTGCTTTCATAAGCATCCGATCCCTGAAGATCGCTGTAAAAATGATTCTGCACCATGTCGCTGTATTGTGCTAAAACATGACCATAAAGTTCTGCCGTCCCTTTCTGTTGATCCGTTGACTCTGACGGCCTTTCCTGCTGATCCTCTGGCTCCGTCGGACTTTCCTGCTGATCCTCCGGTTCCGTCGGCCTTTCCTGCTGATTTTCCGATCCGGACGCTTTTGGGGAGGAATCGGTCTGCCCCCTTTCACAGCCCTCAAATAAAAATAATACTGCCAAAATCATAGCAGTTGCCAGGCATATCCTGTTTCTTTTTCTGTTCTTCATATGCTTCACTCCTTCATCTCTCATCCAATATAGTAAAGCCGTAATCTATGCCATTATGCTTTTATGTAATTATATAAAAAGCTACCGAAAAATTCAATTGCCTATTACTATATCACTAAAACATGCTGCGCTGAAAAGGCGAGTTTATCCTCACTTTAAAAGGGCAAAATGCATTCAGCTCCTTCCCCTATTTTCCCTTCACAAACCTCTGATAAAGGCCTCTCTTGTTCCATGTGGTTGTGGGGCATAAGAAAAGCATTTGGCATTCCATTATACCAGTCTTCCATGTTCCATCTCATATACCGTATCACACAAAAC
>CAJUSQ010000005.1 GCA_910588885.1 uncultured Lachnospiraceae bacterium | reverse complement strand
AACTAAAAAATCCTTGAAAAATAAGGAAAAAGACTTGACTAAATAGGGAGGATTTAGCAATGAAAAAGAAAGTATTAGCGGTAGTTCTGGCTGCGGCAATGGCATTTTCACTGGCTGCATGCGGCGGTGAGGGGAAAGAGGGCAATACCGGAGCAAACGGGGACAACAAGCAGGAGGAAACCCAGGATCCGTCCGGCAGTGATGCGGAGGGAGAAACAGAGGACAGCGAAGAGAATGCCGGGTCGGAAGAGGGCGAAGAGAATGCCGGAGGTTCCGAAAACGGCGGAACGGATCAGACGGAAATTTCCTTAGACGGAAGCTGGCCTGAGGAAACCGTAAAAATTGGTTTTATCGGATATGATTCCACCTCCGAGCAGCAGCTTGCCATTCAGAATTACTTTGATAGTCTGGAAGAAAGCTACAATATTGAGATTATGTATTCCGAAGACCTGGCCGACGCAGAAGCAGAGCTGAATTTTATCGCGGACTGTGCGGCAGCAGGTTGCAAGGGTATTATCGGCTATTACAACGAAGCGAAGGAAGAGGCTGCAAAGACGGCTTCAGCCCAGGGAATGTACTATTGGGGCAGCTTCGGCGGAGATGCGGATTCTTTCAATGCCGTGAAGGACGACGAATATTATCTGGGCGGATATACGCTTGGGGAAGCGGAATATGAGGCCGGACGCAGTATGGCGCTGGCATTGGCAGAACAGGGTTGTGAAAAAGTGGTATTATGCTCCGGCGGTGCATCCATGGGCGTACCGATGTTCGTAGACCGTAAAGATGGCTTTTTGGCAGGGGTGGAAGAAGCCGTTGCAGGAGGCGCGACAATGGAAGTAGTGGAAGAAGTGGAAGGATGGCCGGGAACCGATGCGTTTACCGCAGCCCAAACCTCTGTAATGGATATGGAAATTGATGCAATTGCGTCTACCTTTGATGTGGCAATGTGGTTCCAGCTGGTGATGGAATCCGGTAAAGCCGATTCTATTTCCCTGGCCTGCATCGGAGAGGTCAGTGATACCTATTACGATTTCTTTAACAGCGGCCTGGTAACCTGTATTGTCTATGACAACGAAGAAGTGGTATTTGGAAATGCCATTCCTATGATTTTGAATGCAGTCAGCGGAAATAAGCTGGTGAATGAAGACGGTTCCGCCATCCTGTTCCCGGTGGAACGCTGGACGATTACCGATCCGGAAGATTTCAATGCCGTTTATGATCTTCATGATGCAGGAGAATTCGTGATTTCCGCAGAGGATATGGCACAGCTGATTACCGCATTGAATCCGGAGGCAAATACGGAAAGCTTTACCTCCTACTATGGTTCCTTCAATATTGATTCCGTAAAATAGCCCTGTACCGCTGCCGTTCCCGTGCGGGGGCCGTTCCGGAGCAGGCAGTAACTTTGCAGATGTTTGATAAGAGGTAAGATTATGAATAGAATCCTGAAAAATATTGGAATGACGTTGGCGATCCCGGTGATTACCTATGTGTTTTTCCTGATTGCCTGCAACCTGTTCGGTTCCGACGGCTTCGGGGTCGGCTCGGACTTTATGACCATTGTCTATACGACCTTATATACCGGAATGATTGCCCTGGCCATGTCCTATAATTTGACCTGCGGACGGTTCGATTTTTCCGTGGGGGCGACAATACTTCTGGCTGCGATTGTGGGCGGGAATATTGTAAAGGAAAATAAGCTGGGATCCCTGGCCCTTCTGGTGATTGTCATTTTGATTGCGGCTCTCTGCGGCCTGATTTCCGGTATTGCCTATGCGGCGCTGAAAATCCCGCCCATGGTGGTATCCATTGGAATTACCATGATTTATGAAGCGGTTGCCCTGCTTTTTAACCGATCGAAGGGCGTAAAAATGATTGGAAATTCCGCACTGGTGTTCTCCCGTCCGCCGTACAGTATTTTGGTGGTGGGAATTGCGGTTTTACTGCTGATATTCCTGTTTAATTTCACCAGCTTCGGCTATGAATGGAGGATGCTCCGTTCCGGCCAGAAGATCGCGGTAGAAATCGGAATCAATGAAAAACGGAACGCGGTGCTTTGCTATGTGATTGCCGGAGTGCTGCTGGGAATTGCTGCCTGCATGTACTTAAGCAAATACGGGACGGTTGCCCCGGAGGTAGGCTTAAGCAGCTCTTCCTTCTTTATGTCGGCGTTCCTGCCCCTGTTTATCGGCGGAGCTATTGAGAAATATTCCGACAAGAATATCGGCGTATTGATGGGCGCGTTTACCCAGGCGGTGATTACATCCGGATTCGGGAAGCTGGGCTTTAGTTCTTCCCTTCAGACCGTGTTGAACGGGGTAATTGTTATGGCATTTTTGGTGTATACCTCCAACAGCTATAAGCTGGTAATCCGCAAACTGCATAAGGAAAAGCTGGGCAGAGCCATGGCCGCTGCCGGACGATAAGGAGTGGTCGGACGTTTTTGTTGATTCGGACAGCCGGAAAAGGATACCTCTTGAAAACAAGACAGCGATAAGACAGAGGGTGGCTGCACATAGGTGTGGCTGCCCTTTTTGTACCATAAAATCTGGAAATTGAGGGAAGGAGCATCGTATCATGGAGAAATTGGGAACCTGGATTACAAACAAGACGGCGAAGCCATTTTACGGAAGAAAAGAATTTTGGGTGAAAAAAGGAGTCCGGTCGGCGATGGCCTATGTTTGCGGCCTGGGGCAGTTTCATTTTTATCTGAATGGAAAAAAAGTAGGGGATCACGAGCTGGATCCGGGCTGGACAAATTATCACAAGCTGATTCAATATGTAACCTTTGATGTAAAGGAATATTTGCAGGAAGGAAACAATGCAGCAGGCATTGAAGTGGGAAACGGCTGGTTTCATATGGACCGGGAACGCTATTATATGTCTATGCCGCCCCAAACGCCGGAATTTTCCTTTATGCCGCCGAATCCCAATCCCTACCGTCCGTTTTCTGCATATCTCGTCTGCAATCTGCGGATTGAGCTTTCCTATGAGGACGGAAGCAGAGAGGCGATCTGTTCGGACGGCTCCTGGAATACATGCCCCCACTATGTGAAGCTGGCCAATGTATACGGTTCCGAGATTTTAGATGGAAGATGCAGAAAACAGGGCTTTTCAAAACCGGGGTATGAGGATTCGGACTGGGAAGCGGCCGTGGAATTAGAGCCAAAGGACTGGCCCAGGGGACGTCTGACAGAGCAATACCAGCCTCCTGTGTGTGTAAAGAGAACCTACGAGGCGAAATATCTTTGGGAGGCAAACGGGCGGAAAATTTATGATTTGGGACAGAATATGTCCGGCATCCTGGAATTTGAAGCAAAGGGAAAACGTGGAGACGCCATCCAGATCTATCCGGCGGAAAAACTGGGGAAAGACGGGGATGTGGATCAGGTTGCCAAGAACTGGACGCCCATAGATGTCTGTATCACATATCTGATCGGAAATGAGGGAGTGTGGGAGCGCTGCCGCATGAAGTTCACTTATTTTGCAGGACGTTACCTGGCAGTAGAATCAGGAGCGGCAGAAATACGCGATTTAAAGGCCCACTTTATTACGTCCGCAAGCAGGGATACCGGAAGCTTTTCCTGCGATGACAAGCGTCTGGAGCAAATTTACGACTTGGTATACAAAGCGGTGGAATCCAACCTGCTAAGCGTACATACGGACTGCCCATCCATTGAACGATATGCCTGGCAGGAGCCCAATCATCTGATGGGGCCGGCCATCATGTATATGAAGGATGTACGGGCACTGTGGGATAAGATTTTACTGGATCTGCGGACGGACCAGCTGACCGGGGAAGACTGGTTTTACGGGATGGCGGGAGAAAAGGTATATCCCGGCGAAGGGCTGGTACCCTCCCAGGCGCCCTGTTACGAAATTAACAATGTACAGTCCACTCCGGGGCTGGGAAATTTTTTTGATATTATTCCCTGGGGAAGTACCTGTATCCTGGCGGTTTACTGGCATTATCTGTTTTACGGGGATCCAAAGATAATTGAAGAAAATTACGAAGCCGGGAAAAAGTATCTGAATTACCTGAAAACAAAGAGGACGGAGGAGGGATTCATCAGCCACGGCCTTGGGGACTGGGGCAGCCCGGATCAAAGCGCTTTGTGCCGGGAAAATGTGGAGACCGTGTTTTTGTATGCGGATGCCAAAACCCTGGCAGGCTTTGCGGGGATATTGGGAAAGACGGAGGAACAAAAGGAACTGGAGGAATTTGCGGAAGCCGTAAAGAAGAACTACAACGAAAAGCTTCTGGTACGGCATCCCACCGAAGGCTTTTGGTGTTACCGGGCCTGGGATCATCCCGGGGAATGCTTTATGAGCCAGGCATGTCTTGCCATGCCCCTGTATTGGGGGATGGTACCGGAGGAGAAACGGGAGGAGGTAGAGAAAGCCTTCGCGTTTTTGATGAAACGAGACGGTACCTTTCAAAGCGGAGAAGTGGGCCTGCCCTATATTATCCGGACGATGTCCGACCTTGGAATGCAGGATGAAATTGTGGATTATATCCTGCGCAGCGAGCATCCCAGCTATTATGCGTTTGTACTGGCGGGGGAAACCACTCTGGGCGAATATTGGGAGGAAAATCCCAGAAGCCATAATCATGATATGATGGGCCACATCGCAGAATGGTATTACAACGGAATTGCAGGCATCCGGCCTTTGGCGCCGGGCTTTCAGGAAATCCTGATCCGGCCCTATCTTCCCAAGACCGCAGCTTATTTCAATTGCAGCTTTCAGTCTGTGAAAGGCGGCATTGACGTGCGGGTACAGGAATGCGGGGAGCGGATCGTAGTGGAAGTGTCCGTCCCGGACGGAATCAAGTATCAGACGGACGACCGCTTTTTGAAACGGCGGCAATCTGAGGTGGAGTGGATTTTTTATTCCCGGGAGCAGGGAAAAAAGTAAACATATTTCAGGCAGGTTCGGAATCAAAGCCGTTACAAGACGTTACATGCAGGAGAGAATATATGTTCTAACCTGCATGGGATGTTCAAGTAGCGGCTTCTTTTTTCCTAAGCTTCCGGCGCAGATTTTATTTCTTGACACAGTAGCAAAATTGTAATATGGTATTTTTAGTATCAAATATTCTGCGGTAATTGTCCGATATTTCGTGCATATTGCATAAATAACAGGAGTGAAACGGTGGCCTGTGCAATTGTTGGGATGCCCGCCGCATTCGGTGGAAAACGGATGGTGGGAAGGGCGGCCGGGAAAACCCGGGAGAGGGGAGGCATTATGGTAAATTTAGTTATTTTATTGGAATGTTTCGGGATTTGTCTGACAATGGTTGCATTGCTTTTGTTGTCTAATGGGGATGGAGCCAAAGAACAGAAGCTGATGATTATTATTTTGTGCGGCTCTTTGGTACAGAATGTCGGTTACTTATTGGAATTGACAGCGCCTACATTGGAGGCTGCGATGACGGCGATAACGGTGGAAAACGTAGGTTCCGCGTTTGTGCCCCTGTGCTATTGCTGGTTTATTTATATCTATTGTTATATTACCCCGCCGAAGGTCTTTTTAAGAATTCTCGGGGCGATCAGTTTTTTTATCTTGCCGTCGGTATTTTTTAACTGGTATGGGCTTTTTTATCAGGATGTGCAGTGGCTGGTGAATGAAACTGGTTTTCACTATATCAGCATTACCTATGGCCCATTGTATGTGTTCTTTTTGTTCAGCCGTACGATTATACCCTATGTTCTCTGTATTTACGCATTGATCAGTACGATCCATGGACGTCTGGACCGGCAGGTGAACCGGCAGTATTGGATGATTCTCGGATTTTCCTCCCTTCCGGCCATTGTATTGATTGCCTATATTGGTAAATTATTGAAAGTATTCGACCTTACGCCGGTTTCGCTGACGATTTCCATGTCTCTGGTAGTCATTGTAGTCTGGAGCCGCCGGAATTATGATTTCCGCCATCTGGCGGCAGCAAAAGTCCTGGAGAGCCTGGGGGACGGTGTAATTACCCTGGATGACCATGACAGGCTGGTCAGCTATAACACGGCGGCGGCAAATATTTTTACACGGCTGCCCGACCATAAGCTGGGGGAAAATATCCGGGTAGTGGAGGATTTTCGGGAGGAAATGTTAAACGAGGACGTGATCCAGAAATTTTCCCTTGGCGGGCGGCATTACGAAAGCCACAGTAAGGATATTATAGATGAGAACGGCAAAAAACAAGGCTGTGTTATTTTAATTCTGGATATGACCGATACAAATGCATATATTAATGAAATTAAGCAGGTGCGGCATCAGGCAGAGAAAGCCAGCATTGCAAAAAGTGAATTTCTGGCCAATATGTCCCATGAGATCCGGACGCCCATGAACGCTATTATCGGCCTGAATGATATTATTATGGAGGAATGCGGAGATACCGAAATTTACGGCCATGCCAAGGATGTACAGTCTGCGGCAAAAAATCTGCTGGCGATTATCAATGATATTTTGGATTTGTCTAAGGTAGAGGCAGGTAAAATGGAATTGGTATGCGAAGATTACTATCTGAAAGTGGTTGCCAATGAGATTATAGCAATGATGGATATGGCGGCTTCCCAGCGGGGGCTGATCCTGAAGTATGAGTGTGACGAAACCATTCCCTGCCGCTACAATGGGGATGACGGCAGGATTAAGCAGATTCTGATCAATATTCTCAACAATGCTATTAAATTTACAAATAAAGGATATGTGCGTGCCTATATTACCGGAAAACCCGGAAGAAATGAGGAGGAAGAACAGCTTATTTTTCATGTGGAGGATACCGGATGCGGAATCCGGGAAGAGGATCTGGCCAAGATCTTTGAGGATTTCCGTCAGGTAGATTCCAAGCGGAACCGGAGTGCGGAGGGTACCGGGCTGGGGCTTGCCATTGTGAAGCATCTGGTGGAATTAATGGAAGGTACGATTGAGATAGAAAGCACCTATGGGAAAGGTACGACGGTTACCATTACGATTCCCCAGAAAATTGTTGACAGGCGTCCCATTTCGGAGATGCCGCAGATCCCCCAGGCAGAGCAGAAAATTACGGATAGCTTTACCGCTCCCGGTGTGAAAGTGCTCATTGTGGATGATAATGTGATCAACCGCAAGGTAGCCAGACGCTTTCTGAAAAATTACGGGTTTGATCTGACTGAGGCGGAAAGCGGGCCGGAAGCAATTGAACTGGTGCGTACGGTCCGGTATGATATCATTTTTATGGATCACATGATGCCCGGCATGGACGGCATTGAGGCGGCGGACATCATCCGCAGGAATTGCGGTGAAAACGGGACGGCTCCGGTTATCGTGGCATTGACAGCCAATGTTATGGAAGGAATGCGGGAACATTTTCTGGAATGCGGATTTCAGGATTTTATTTCCAAACCGCTGGATCGAAAAGAGCTGAATCAGCTTTTACTGCGCTGGGTGCCGGAGAAATACAGGCAGACGGAAGGAAAAGAAGAGGAATCCAAACCGCTGGACCCCACGGTATTTCAAATCGACGGAGTGGATATGGATACGGCGATGCGGTATTATTCCGGTGATGAAGAAGGATTTATCGATCTGCTGGAACTTTATTATATGGATGGAAAACACAAGAAAGAGCTTTTGCGTGAGCTGGCCCAATCGGATATTTTGCACTATCAGATTGAAGTACACGGACTTAAGAGTGCATCTGCCAACATAGGGGCCATGGAGGTTTCCGCTCTGGCCCGGGCCCAGGAAAACGCTGCCGCAACAGGAGACAGGGAATTTATTGCGGACCAGGTTCCCCGGCTGTTGGGAGAATATGAAACCCTTTTGGCAAATATCGGACAGTTTCTGGAACGGCGCAGGCAGGAGCAGGATCAGAAGGAAAAGCTGCCCGGCCTGCCGATCCAGGAGCTGCGGGAGCAGACGGCGGCCGCATTGGAGGAGCTGAAGCATTTTCGGTCTGTAAACTGTAGTGAAAGAGTGGAAATGATGCTGCTTCATGAACAGAAAAAGGAAGTGGAAGAGCGCCTGTTAGGGATACGGGAACAGCTGAGATTATATGAGGATGATAATGCGGAGGAGCTGCTAGATCAGCTTTTGAGCATACTTGAGAAGGAGGAGCAGGATCAATGAGTCAGAGAGAAGTGAGAGATGCAAAAAAGCGGGTTTTGGCGGTGGACGATACCGCAGTTGTTTTGGCACGGATTTCGGATACTCTGCGGAATGATTACGATGTAATTACCGTAAATTCAGGGGCACGGGCATTAAAATATCTTGAGCTGGAGAAGCCGGATCTGATATTGCTGGATATTCAGATGGCGCAGATGGACGGAATTGAGACACTTCGTAAAATCCGTTCCAAGAAAGACCAGGAGGATATACCGGTAATTATGCTCACCGGTGTGGAGGATAAGGACTTTGTATTGGCAAGCGCCAAATTGGGAATCCGGGATTATATTCTAAAGCCGTTTAGCTCGGAGGAACTGCTTCGAAGAATCCATGGTGTGTTCCGTCCGGAAGAACAGCCGCCCATGAAATCCGAATCGTAGAGTTTCCAAGATCCGGCCGGTTTCGGAGATTTGGTTCTGGGAATCAATTTTTTTAGAGACATGAGAAAAGCAGCCCTTGGGCTGCTTTTCTCAAAAAAGAGGGGAGTAAATTATGAAAAAAATGTTACGGCATATGCTAAATGCCTATCTATATAAAGGAAATTGTTGTTAGTCGAAGCTGATAGCTATGCGCGCTTTCTTTTGCTACCAACTTCATTTGTTGATAAAAACAGTATAACCCATAAATATGTGCAAAGTGTGGATAAAATATAAAAAAACATTTTATATTTCGAAAATATTTCTGAAGAAATGGAAAAGGAATGGTAAAATCAGGAAACGGGCAAAGATAGAAAATGAATTCTGCGAAACCTGCTGTCCGTTTGTAACAAGGCTGAAACGGTGTATCAAACGGACAGCAGAACTTTTTTAATAATAAAGGAAGCTCATATTCATATTAGGAATGTACCAGAGGGGAAATAAAAGGCCCCTTAAGAACAGCCGATCTGATTAAAATTCCGGTTCAATCAGACCGTAAGTATTTCCCTTCCTCTTATAAACAACATTTACCTCTTCGGTTTCTGCATTCTGGAAAACAAAGAAACTATGTCCGAGAAGCTCCATTTGTACACAGGCGTCTTCCGGATACATGGGCTTCATACCGAAGCGTTTGGTACGGATGATCTGAATCTCTTCATCCTCGGGGCTTTCCTTCTCAATAAAATCCGGACGGAAATGGGAATTGCCCTGCTTCGCGTCAATAAGCTTATTCTTGTATTTCTTGAGCTGCCGCTCAATCACTTCTTCTACCAAATCAATGGATACATACATGTCATTGCTGACTTGTTCGGAGCGGATGATGTTCCCTTTCACAGGGATAGTGACTTCGATTTTCTGACGTTCCTTCTCTACGCTTAATGTGACAATCACGTCGGTGTCAGGTGTAAAATACCGCTCCAGCTTGGAGAGCTTGTCCTCTACGGCCTGCCGCAGCCCCGGAGTAATCTCGATGTTTCTGCCAGTAATTGTAATACGCATGATGCCAACCCCTTTACAGTAAATTTGACAAATTGTTTGTCTATTCCTATTATAACCCATTTTTTGCCATACTACAATAGAAATTTAGATATATTTATGTTATACTTGTAAACAGGGTTTTAACGCATGAAACAGCATGGCTGTAAAGAAAAGGAGTGTATGGAATGACGTCAAAGATTGCATTTGTTACCGGGGCAACCCGAGGAATCGGTGCGGCAATTGCCCGTCAGCTGGCGGAGAAAGGGTATCATTTGGCCATAAACGGAAGAGATGAAATGTTACTCTGTGAGAATGCCAGGCTCCTTTCCGAGAAGTATTCGGTGGTCTGTTTGCCGTTTCCGGGGGATATCGGAGACGCAGGTTTTGTAAAAGAAGTATTTGAAAAAACAGAGGAAAAGTTAGGCGGCCTGGATGTGCTTGTGAATAATGCAGGCATTTCCTATGTGGGCCTTTTGACGGAAATGGAGCCGGAAGCCTGGGAGCGCGTCATACGCACGAATCTGACGGCAGTGTTTCTGTGCAGTAAATTCGGGGCAAAGCAAATGCTGCGTAAAAAGCGGGGGAAGATCATTAATATTTCCTCTGTTTGGGGAGCGGTAGGGGCATCCTGTGAAGCGGCTTATTCTGCTTCCAAAGGAGGAGTAAATGCTTTTACAAGGGCTCTGGGAAAGGAGCTTGCTCCCAGCAATATACAGGTGAATGCGATTGCCTGTGGAATCATAGATACGGATATGAACCGTTGTTTTTCCGAGGAAGAGCGGTATGCGCTGAAGGAGGAAGTGCCGGCCGGAAGGTTTGGCAGTCCGGAGGAAATTGCACGTGTGGCGCTTTCCCTGGTGGAAGCGCCTTCATATCTTACAGGACAAATTATTACGGTAGACGGAGGCTGGATATAGTCCGAAAATCCGATTAAGCTGAAAGTATAATTGAATATACCCTTAATGAGGACAACATTCGCATATTGAAGAATTTCAATGATGTCGGATTAAATTCCCTTAATATGAAAATAAAGGGGGAATTTGATGGAATTCGGCATGAGATTAGAGCGTTTGTTGGAGGAAAAAGAATTAACACAGCGTCAGGCATCAAAGGATTTGCATATTGCAGCCACTACCTTGAATGGATATATTAAAGGAAACAGAGAACCGGATTATGGGACATTAATTCGGATTGCCAAGTATTTTAATGTCTCAATTGATTATTTGCTAGGAGTTTCAAACGTCAGAAGAAGTATTGAGGAACCACTCGATGTTCGGGAGGGGGACTTGGTCGGAATATACAGGAGCCTGCAGCCGGAGAAACAGGATTTATTACTGGAGCAGGCTCATTTGTATCATAAATATGATTTGAAACAAAAAGAAAGGAAAAAACGGAAAGAATAAAAGTACGCGAATCGCGTACCGTAATATTGCATCTGCGTATAAAAACCCTTAAGGGCAGAGAATCTTATATAGTGATAACAGGTTTTCAGCAAGGGGGATTCTTATGGAATTTGCGATACGGTTACAGCAGCTGATCGAAGAATCAGAAGTTACCCAGAAAGATCTGTCATTTCAGCTGCACATGGCACGTTCAACTTTAAATGGTTATGTCAATGATTATAGGGAGCCAGATTTTGCTACATTGGTACGGCTGGCAGAGTATTTTCATGTTTCTACCGATTATCTTTTGGGATTTTCCGATGTCAAAAATGCCTGCCCCATGCCTTTAAGCGAGGATGAGGGCAGGTTAATTAATATATATCGCCGGATGCGGCCAGAGGGAAAGGAGTTTCTGAAAGAGCAGGCGAAACTGATTTACCGACTGGAACGGAAGTATGGCAGGAGTATCTGAAGCAATATGTAGAACAGATAAAAAATAAAGCAGGAATAAATCAGAAAAAGCTTTTGAAGGGAAGCTTTCTTAAAGTGCGCCGATTTTCGTGAGCGGCAGGATTTTATATCCGGACTATGTGTGGAAAATGAAAAACCGGTGGTATGATATTAAGAATTTGAAGCTTAGGATGCGGCAAGGGAATGAATGGCATTTAGAAGCAGAAGTTAAAAAAGGATGTCTGACGGGCTGGTGTCCCAAAATTAAAAATGGGACACCCTGGTTAAAGTCGTTTTCAAACAAGGGGAAGAGAAGTCCTCAAAAGTATCCTGATATTAAGTACACTTGATAAACTTTTGCTAAATGATGTACATTATTTACTTGATTATATACAGTAAATAATGTACATTATAAATAAAAAGAAGAGCTTGAATAAATGGCAGAGGTATTGGGTGGAACATGGTGTGCAGAGTTTGTTTTTCCTGATGGAACTAAGCTATAAACATACGATACATTCTGAATATTCACACCAAAACCGAATACAATAATCATGAAAGGAAGTGCCAACTATGAGTAACCGTGAATTAGCCAAAAGCCTAATAGACCAAATATCTGATGCCAAGTTGCTGTATGTTATTCCCTATCTGCAAGGTGCGTCTTTATCAGATGAAACGCCAAACAGCGAAACGTTAGAAGCCATGGCAGAGGTTCAGGCAATGATTGAAACTGGTGCAGGAGAACACTTTGACGGCTCTACCTCTGATTTTCTTGCTATGCTGTCGGAGGAATAAGTCATGTTAAAATTAAGTGCCTCTACCAAATAACCGTGATCATAACCTATCAGGCAATCAGGCAGGAGAAAGAGAGTGCCATATTGCTCCTGACTGGCTCTTGATTTACCGTGTCAATCATAACGAATTGTACCTTGTCCGTACTGGAACGCACGCTGACCTACTCAATATGTGACAATAATCAATCCTCCCCGTATCAGAAGACTGATAAGGAAGAGCTGCTTTACCCATTCTTATTTCACAACCATCTCATAAGTTCTGTTGTCAACTCCCAGCTACAATTTCACAACCGTCTCATAAGTTCCGCTGTCACTCCCCCCCAGCTACAATTTCACAACCATCTCATAAGTTCCGCTGCCGAAAACCTGCCGTTTGCCGCCTAAAACCACATCCGCAGTAGTATTTGCCGGTATGGTGAAGGTATAGTGAACCCCGTCATCGTTCTGTTCCCAGGCGCTTTCGATGCGTCCGTGGGGCGTGTCGATGCCGCCTTTGGCAAAGCGGAAGGTCCCGATTTCCGGCTGTAAAGTAAAATGCCGGTAGCCGGGGCAGGCTTCGTCACGGCGGATGCCCAGAACCGTTTCATAGAGCCAGCTTAAAACGCTGCCCAGGGAATAGTGGTTGAAGCTGTTCATGGAATTGTTTTCCCCAAAGCCTTCTTCGGCCGTATAGCTGTTCCAACGTTCCCAGACAGTGGTGGCGCCCTGCGTAACCGGATAGAGCCAGCTGGGGTAGGCCGTCTGGGTCATAGTGCGGTAAGCCAGGTCGCTGCGGCCTCCCCGGGTCAGCATGGGATTGATAGGGCCGGTGCCGAAAAATCCGGACTGGATGGTATAATTCCCCTCCTGGGTAGTACGGGCCAGATGGGCGAAAGCGGCATTTTTGGCATCTTCGTGAAAAATATCACAATCCAGGCCGATGGAATAGCTGCCCTGCACATCGCAGAGGGTGCCGTCGGCATTTTTGGTGCGCCTGGTTTCGGGATCCAGGAAGGTGGCGTTCCAGTAATCCCTGGTACGTGCTGCTTCCCGGGCAAATTGCGCGGCGTCCTTGGGATAACCTAATTGTTCCGCAAAAAACTGCATGTACCGGGCATTCCGATAGTGGAAGGCATTCCAGATCAGGTAATTGTCCGCAGGCTTTACCGCCAGCCAGTCTCCCAGCCATTCCTGGAAGCGGACCGGGGGCATTCCGGGCATTCCAAGGGCCGTTATCGCCGCCATCCAGCGCTTCATAGCGTCATAATACGTTTCGATAACAGTAATATCCCCATAAAATTGGTACAATTCATAGACGATTAAGATCATGGCGCTTTCATAAGTCAGCCCGCCGAAGCCGCCGCCGAAGGGGGCAATGCTGGGCAGCCTGCCGTCCGCCGTCTGCATATCCGCCATGGCCTGGAGGTTTCGCAGGTAAAAGTTTTTGGCATCGCTTTGGTAGTTGGCCGTTTTACAGAAAATATGGGTATCTCCCATCCAGCCCATCCGTTCGTTTCGCTGGGGGCAGTCTGTGGGGATGCTGATAAAATTACAGTACTGGCTGTAGGTGACATTGGATACAAAGCGGTTCACCAGGTCGTTGTCGCAGCAGAAGGCTCCGGTGATCCGGGGGATGCTGGACAAAAGCAGGCTCTGGACGTCCGTCAGGGCTAACGGATGTTCGACGCCGCTGATCTCAATATAGCGATAGCCGTGGAAGGTGAACCGGGGCTGGTAACATTCCTCCGGTTCGCCGCTGCAGATGTAAATGTCTGTGTTGGAAGCTTCCCGAAGATTGGCCTGCAGCATCAGTCCCGCCAGCTTTCCATATTGGGGCAGGGCGGGATAAAGCATTTCCCCGTAGCGGATGGTGATGCGCTGTCCTCTTTTTTCATGGAAACGTAAAACCGGGACACCGGCAATTTCCTGGCCCAAATCATAAATATAGACGCCGGGCAGCGGCTCGGTCATGGACCTTGCCGTGAAGGTCTGAACTTCCCGGACGGGGGCCTGATAATGCCCGGTCAGCTCCGGTTCCGTTTCGTTCAGGGCGGGCCACACGGCGGCTCCCGGGAAGATGCCCTCGGTTTCTTCGATGGGCGTAAGGGGAACGGATACCGGCTTTTTCATGCCCTCCGTGAAAAAATCCCCTTTGGAAAAATCCGTATACAGCCGGGCTTTTCGGGCGTCGTAATGCTCCCCGTTGAAAAAGCCTGCGTACTGATAAGGGCCTTCCCCGAAATAATCCCAGTCCACTGTATTTGTGGGGAAAACATCCCTGCGCCCGTCCTCATAGCAGACAACGAGCTTGCCCAAGAAGCTGACCTGATCCCCCCAATAATTGAAATTGTGGAGCCGGAAGCTGAAGGAATCGCTCCACC
This sequence comes from uncultured Lachnospiraceae bacterium, assembly GCA_910588885.1. GTDB lineage: Bacteria > Bacillota > Clostridia > Lachnospirales > Lachnospiraceae > 14-2. Next base: position 48,384 of record CAJUSQ010000005.1, on the reverse strand, counting down.
AGCCGGAAGCCAGGATACAGCCGATGCCGTTTTGCCCGGGAATCAGAAGATCGGTTACGTCATAGGTCTGGTACATGAGATGCTTGTCGTACTGGCTTGCGCCGGGGGCAAAATACTCCGTCCCGACCCGCGTTCCGTTAATGCTGCATTCGTAAATGCCCCGGGCGGCCGCATAGAGCCGGGCGGATTTTACGTTGCCGGTAACCGGAAAGCTCCGGCGCAGCATGGGAAGCCCGTGGCAGGTGGGATCCGTAAGCTCTTGGCAGGGGCCGGTCAGGCACCGCCTGGGCAGACAGTAAAATTCCCTGGAAGGTGTCCGTAGGTGACGGACATGAAGCCCGTCAAATTCCGCTTCCGTACCTTCCGCTGCGTAATAGCCGATTTGGCAGAGCCGGGGAAAGGTGGTAACATCGAAAGCGCCCAGGGGGTTGAGTTGGCGCGGCCCTTTGACGACGCCCATGGGTGTTTCCTGGGTTACTTCGTCAATTTTTTCACAATCCAGATAAGTGTATGCGCCGTTTCCGACCACTTCAATCCGCAAGGTATGGGGTTCGTATTTATTTTCCTGGGTAATCAGCGGCTTTCCGGTGGCGAGGCTGACGGCAGGAAGGACGTATAAGGGGGTATCGGCCCGGTCTTCGGCATCGTAGCCCACCCGGTAAACCTCAATTTGTGCCGTAGAAGGGGAATCTGCGGAAGGAGAAGCTTCTATATTTAATAGGAATTGAATATAGTTCTCCCCCTCCAGAAAGGATTCGTTTTTGCTGCGGTCCAAAAGCCTGGGGTCGTTGGCCCCGAATACAATTCCGGCTTTGGTACCCTGTTTCAGGCGGAGCGTGGTTTCCAGTACAAAAACCCCGATGGTGTCCGGGGTAACGGCGTATTCCGGAGCGCCGATCCATTGGGCTCCTTCCCAGGCGTCCAGGGAGGGGTTCAGCAGGCCCGTTTCGAACCAGCTTTCCGTTTCCTGTTGTTCCTCTTCCTGGTTCCAGGTGGTCAGGGCCACCCGATATCTGCATTCCGGCTCCAGGGGGCTTCCGTCATATTTCAGCCCCAGGGAGGAATCGGTTTCCAGAATTCCGGTGTCCCAAAGAAGTGCCCCGTCCCGTTCCCGGGTTACCGTAAGCCGGATTATTTTCTGCCGCATATTCGGCTGTTTCGAATGGAATTGCCAGGAAAAAACGGGATTTGTAAGATCTATGCCCAGCGGGGTTTCCATCTGGCCGATGCGCAGATTTGTAATTTCATAGGTATGTTTTTCCATAATTTTTGCCCTTTGCTAAGAATAAAAATGGGAACCGCAGGGGCAGAAGAAGGCTGCCCATGCAGTCAGAACATCAGTTTTGTTTTTGGTAGGGAACGGCTCCCTCATATTGATTGGACTGCCAGATGATTTCCACCAGGCGGCTGATGCAGGCCCGAAGGTCCGAAAGCTTCAGGGTGCCTTCCTTCAGTTCGGCCTGAAGGTTTTCCCGGTCGCAGCAGGCGCCCGGCATTACCAGGTCGTTGCCGGCCCGCATACAGCCGGAAGCGGTACAGCTCATATCCTGCTCCGTGGTAGTCCAGTCGGTCATGATGATTCCGGCGAAGCCCCATTCGGAACGGAGTACATCCGTGCAGATTTCCTTGTGGTTTGCCATATGGATTCCGTTTACCAGATTGTAGCTGGTCATAACGGCCATGGGTTGGGACTCTTTTATGGCGATTTCAAAGCCCTTCAGATAGATTTCCCGCAGCGTCCGTTCCGAAAGGATGCTGTCGGAGCCCATGCGGTTGTCCTCCTGGCCGTTGCAGGCAAGGTGCTTGATGGTGGTGCCGCAGCCGGGTACCTGCTGAACCCCCAGGGTCATGGCCGCAGCCATTTTTCCGGACAAAAGGGGGTCTTCCGAATAATATTCAAAATTCCGGCCGCAAAGGGGATTCCGGTGGATATTCATCCCCGGAGCCAGCCAGAGGGTTACGCTGAATTCCTCCATTTCCGCTCCGATCATCCGGCCGACTTCCTGAATCAGCCCGCAGTCCCAGGTCTGGGCCAGCAGCGTCCCTACGGGAATGGCCGTGCAGTACTGATAATAGCGTTCTCCCGGCTCATTCCCGGAATCCGGACAGAACAGGCCCCCTTCCAGACTGAATTCAAAGGGCTTCGATAAGATTTTTCCGTCTAATACATTGTAATATTTCATAAGCCGCAGCCCCGCCGGGCCGTCAGCCAAAACAATGCTTGCAAGGTTTTCCTCCAGGGCGCAGCTGCTGGTCTCTCCTGCGGAACCGGGAACGGAGATTCCGGCGGCGCCCAGATTTCCGCCCTGAGCCTTTCCGGGATCTCCGCTGGCCAGTGCAATCAGCTTTTCCACAGGCAGGGATTCCACGAATGCTCTGGCTTCTTCGGACTGGAACGCTTCATTTTCGCGGTAACGGATTTCCTGCCCTTCCAGCTCATTTGCAGGCAGCGTAATGACGGGAAGCAGTTCCCGGGCCTGCTTGAGCAGCGCTGTCCGCCGTCCCTCTGAAATGCGGGAGCAAGAATGTGCGAAATCCTCTCCGGATTCTTCGGAAGGGGCGGAATCCTCGCCGGACTTTTCGGAAGGGGCGGAATCCTCGCCGGATTCTTCGGAATGTGCCTGTGCTTTCCCTGTATTCTGGGAAAGCTCCCGCAGCGGCTCCTGCAAGGGTGCAATATGCCTGGTTTTGGTCAGCAGTACGTCCTGTTCCAATGAAAGGGCTGCAGCAGGAACCGAATCGATAAGGCTATTGCCCAGCCATAGAACATACGTTCCTTTTTCTAACATCCAGCCCGGTGTTTTTTCACAGTAGGAGGACAGGTATTCCGGAGAAACCTCCAGCGTAAGCGTCTGACTTTCCCCGGGCTGTAAAAGCCTGGTTTTTCCAAAGGCGGCCAGGCGGCGGAATTCCTTTTCCAGGCGGCCGTCGGGACAGGTCACATAGAGCTGTACCACCTCTTTTCCGCTGTAAAGGGTTCCGGTATTTTGAACTCGGGCAGTAACCGTCAGGGATTTTTTACTGCTGTCCCAGGCAGCGGAGCAGAAGTCGGTTTGAAATTCCGTATAGGAACCTCCGTAACCGAAGCTGTAGCGGACCGGAATTTCAAAGGTGTCAAAATAGCGGTAGCCTACGTAGATTCCTTCCTCATAGAATTCCTGTTCCACATTTCCGTTGTTATGGGAAAAGGTGCTGCTGTTGGGGTAGTCCCGGTATTGATTGGCCCAGGTATCCGTAAGCTTTCCGGATGGAGTGATGTTCCCCAGTACCAGGTCCGCAAAGGCGCTCCCGCCTTCCATGCCGGGCTGCACCACATAGAGCAGGACTTCAATATTTGGGAATTCATCTATAAAAGACAAATCTACAAGTCCTCCGGTGTTGATTACGACAACTACATGGGGATAAAAGGCGCAGATATCCGACAGCTGCTGCTGTTCCTCCGGGGTCAGGACATAATCTCCCGGTGCGTTGAAACGGTCTGCCCCTTCCCCTGCGACCCGGCTTAAGATATAAAAGGCAATCTGGGCCTCGGTTTTTTGAATGGGGCCGCCCGCAGGCATTACGAAGGGATTTGTGCTGTAAATATGAAAAAAGGCGGAAGCATCTTTTGCGTTTGCCGTTTTTGCTAAAATCCCGTCCCGCCAGGCAGTTCTGGCCGCATCGTAGCGTTTGTCGTAATCGGTCAGCCAGTCTTCGGTGGTAATTTGAAAGCCGGCCTGTTTCAGGCCCTGGCAGATGGTGACGCAGTCCCGTTCGTTTACATCGCCGGATCCGGTACCCCCCTTGATGGTTTTGGAAGCTCCGACTCCGTATAAGGCGATTTTCTCTCCCTTTTTCAGAGGAAGCAATGGTCCCTTATTTTCCAGCATTACGATTCCTTCGGCGGCGGCTTTCCGGGCTACGGCGCGATGGCTCTGTTCCCGTTTGGTAATCCGGGAATCCGTTGTGCCGGTAAAACGGCGTTCTTTTCGAATGCGCATAAAATAACTCCTCCTTGTAAAACAATTTAAAAAACAAGCCAGATTCTGGTTTCAAAAAACGATGATAAAACAAGACTGCTTCCGTTTCCCGGAAGCAGTTCGAAAAGCGGAATGGTTATCCTTTTTCATAAGCCTGAAACAATGAAACAAAGTAGATGCTCGCCAAATAGGCAGGCCCGGATAAGCCCAGCAGGACTACCACCGGGAAAAAGCGGTAGGAGATTGTGAAAAGAATCACAGGCAGCGCCGTCAGCACCAGCATCAGAAATGCCGGACCGATTTTTCCGGCGCAGAAAAGCAATGCGTTCCTTGCCGTATTCTTTAAGGTATTGTCGAAACGGGCCAGGACTGCGAAACTATAGATCAGCTCAAGCAGGAACAGCAGTACCAGCACCAGCAGAAGGCAGCGGTACACAAGCCCGAAGGTTCCCGGAACGGCCCTCAGCAGCCAGATATCGAAAAGCAGAAAAAGGATGATACTGCCGCCGGTCAGCCAGAGAACCGTAGCCTGCCTGAAATTGTCCCGGAAGGCTTTGAAATAGCTGTGAATCAGATCGCCCTCCTCTTTTCGGGCCAGACGCTGGGTGCAGGCATAGAGGGCCGTCATGGCCGCTCCGGCGGTAAACAGGGGAAGGCTGCAAAGCAGGGTTAGAAGGTTCAGAACCATTAAATTCCCCAGTTTATTTAAAAATACTGCAAGCTTTCCGTCAATTGCAAAAAGTCCCATGGTACAACCTCCTGATTAAAATTTGTCTAAATAAAGTAAAACGACAAGTAAAGACGTCGCTTATTGAATTCCGGCCAGAAACAGCAGATATTGCTTTGCTGCTTCCAAATGCCTTGTATTATAAACAATCCCCACAGCCCCCTTCCGGCCTTCCTCATAGCATCCATACTGTTCCATGACGGGAAGGGAAGCTGTCCACAGTCCCGGGATCTTTCCGTCTTCCCCGATAACCGTAAATTCTTCCAGAGCGGCCAGCTCTTCTTTGGAAAAGCAATCCCGCAGGTCCAGGAAGGTACCGGATGCTTCATACGTTAAGAAGTCCTGTTCGGTCATGGCACAGACGTCCAGCTTTTCGCTGCCGAGATCGGAAAGAAACCGGGACAGGCTTGTCATGGCATAGCTTCCGGAATTTGTTTCGGCGAACATCAGGTTGTTCTGAACCTGGACGCGGTAATTTTTTGCATCCAGCTCCAGGGCCTGCAGCAGCTCCTGTTCCATCTGCTCCTGGCCCGCGTCCGTATGGCAGTCGATCAGCATAACGGAAAGGGCGCATTCCTTTTCGGAACATGCGGTATACAGCAGATAGATCCCAAGAGCTGTCACAACCGCTGCGGCCAGAATCAGCCATTTGTAAAAGGACCAGAAATATGCCAGATGCTGCTTTGGCGTCATCCCTTTACGGCTCCTGCCGCAATTCCGTTTACAAACTGCTTCTGCAGCGCCAGGAATACCACAATCAACGGCAGCGCACAGAGGACGCAGGCTGCAAACAGTACGTTCCATTGAGCCGGGTTCTCTTTATCTCCCAAAAACTGCAGCATCCCTACGGGCAGGGAGTACTGGGCTTTTTTGGAAATAAATACCATGGGATAGAAGTAATCGTTCCAAATCCACAGCCCCTGGGTAATGACGCAGGATACAATGGCCGGCTGCAGCAGCGGGAAGACAATCGTGGCAAAACGGCGGGGCAGCGTTGCACCGTCCATATAGGCCGACTCTTCGATTTCAATGGGCACCCCTTTCATGAACCCGGAAAACAGGAACACGGAGAAGGGCAGGGAACAGGTGATAAACATAATCATCGGAGTGAAACGGGTATTGGGGATTCCGATGCGGTTTAAGGTCTGGGCAATGGGCACGATTACCATCTGGGAAGGGATAATCAAACCGGAGATGAAGAAATAATATAAGAATTTTGCCATTTTGGATTTGATTCTTCCGATGGGGTATGCGGCCAGGGTGGCAAATACCACGATGCACAGAACGGAGCCGGCCGTGGTGATAAGGCTGTTTAAAAGCTCCATGGGGTAATTCATATTCTTAAATGCCTGGGCGTAGCTGGCGCCGCTGAATTCCATAAACAGCTGCAGCGGGGAGGTCTGGTTCCCCGGGGTACGCAGGGAGCTGGAGAATACGATGACCAATGGTGAAATCACGATAATACAGAAAAGGATGATAATAGCATACAGCAGAACCTTCTTGGCAGTCCGCTTGGATGCGCCTTTTGATTTGATTGCAGTTTCCATTACAACTCCACCTCCCGTCTATTTAAGAAGAACAGCATGAATACGGTGACAAGTATGATAAAGGCAAAGGCCATAACCGAAAATGCGCTGGCCCGCCCCATTTTCATATCTGTAAAAGCGGTTTCATAAACCTGGAACATTAAGGTTTTTGTAGATTTTCCCGGCCCGCCGTTGGTCATAATAAAGGAATAGTCGAAGGCTTTCAGGCCGGCGATGACGGAAAGGATTACGTTAATGGTAATGGTAGAAGAAATCAATGGAAGTTTTACCTTCCGGATCATCTGCCATTCGGTACAGCCGTCAATCCGCGCCGCCTCCAGTAAGCTTTCGTCCACGGTCTGCAGCCCGGCCAAATAGATAATCATCGTCGTACCGAAGCCTTTCCAGATCTCTACGGCTGCGATGGCAAACAGAGCGGTGGTATAGTTGCCCAGGGGGTTAAAGGCAGAGCCGTCCCCGCCGAATAAATTGATCAGACCTGCAATCATACCGGAGCCCGGCATGTAAACATAGGACCAGATGAACCCCACTACAATGGCGGAAAACAGCGCCGGAAAATAAGCGCAGGTACGGAATAAGCCTTTTAAGCGGATTTTCGTATTTAAAATCATGGCGATTGCCAGGCCGATAAGGTTGCTGACCAGAACCGTCACAACTGCGTAAATCAGCGTATTTTTCAGGGAATTGCTTAAAGTGCCGTTAGATAAAACTTTCACAAAGTTTTTCATGCCCACGAAATCAAAGTCGTAGTTGATGCCGTTGAAATCGGTGACACTGTAATAAAATAACTGGAGCACCGGATAAATCCAGAAAATCAGGAAGAATGCCAGCGCCGGAATCAAAAAGAAATACATCCGTTTTGTAAAAACAGGGGAGGTATAGGACCCTGCTTTTCTGGGCTTTTTGGCCATATTCTTTCACCCTTTCTAAACAGGCTGCCTTAAGCCTTGCTTAAAGCAGCCCTTTGTTTGTTAATCGTCCAACAGGTCTTCAAATTTATCCTGCATGCCCTGGGTAATATCCTCTACGGTAGTGCCCTGTCCGCCAACCATTTCGCTGAACAGCGCTTCCATTTCGGTTTCGGTTCCTGCCGGCCATGCCTGGTTGCACCAGTAGAAGCCCTTGCCTTCATTCATCAGGGCAACGAAGGGTGCAAATAAATCATAGTTGGGTGTTTCGGTTGCGCCCTCGCCGTAGGTCGCAATAATTCTGCCGGTGGCAAGATTTGCCTTCCAGATATCGGATGTTCCATCCATCCAGTAATCCAAAAGCTCTTTGCACTCGTCTATGTAATCGGATTTGCTGTAGATGCTGTATCCGGCGCCGAGGCAGGTTGCCGTATATACGCCCTTGGTTCCGGGAATCGGGAAGTAGCCTCGCTCAAAGCTGCCGGCTGCGCCTTCTGCGGTCAGGGCCGTAGCATTGAAGGAGCCGTCAAAGGTCATGGCTGCTTTGCCGTCGATAAAGTCGGTAATTGCCTGGGATGCGCCGTAGCCCAGGGACTGGCTGGCATCAATATATTTGTTGTCATACAGGGTCTTGTACATTTCCAGCACCGTATCCCAGGTTCCTTCGTCGGTAAAAGAGGTATCGCCGGTTCTTAATTGGGTATCAAAATCCGGATTCTGGGAATAAATTTCGTTTGCTGCCAGCTGGTACAGACCGAACTGGAGTACGTATTGGTCTTTGTCACCCATGACAATGGGCTGAATGCCTGCATCCTGCAGCTTCTTGCAGGCTTCCAGGAATTCGTCCCAGGTCTGGGGTTCGCTCTCAATGCCTGCCTGGGCAAAGAGATCCTTATTATAATAGCAGCCCAGGATGGAAATGGAGTTGCTTGCCGTTACAATGTCGCCGTTATAGGTTACGGAGGCCAGATCCTGTCTTCCGGCCATGCAGTCCAGATCATTTAAAGGGGTTAAATAACCTGCTTCCGCCATGGAATAACAGGAGTTTTGGCCTGCATACATGGGCTGTGTCAGGATAATATCCGGACATTCGCCGCTGGCCAGCTTGGTCTTTAAGGATGTATAGTAATTATCATCCGGAAGCTTTGTTACCTCTACGGTCAGGTTCGGCCATTTTTCCTTTGCCAGGGCCGGAAGCTGTTCCGTTTCAAAGTCGTTTTCATAGGCGGTGCCGGATACCATAATGGTAATCGTAATGTCCCCGGCGTTCTCAATGGCTTCATGGTCGTATACTTCGGAAGGAGCTTTAGCCTCTTTGCCGTCTTCTTCGCCCTGTCCGGCGCCTGCATTGTCTTCTTTGGCGCTGTTGTCGCTTTCCTTGGAATCATTGCCGCAGCCGGCCAGCATACCAAGGGCCATTGCTGTTACGCAAATCATAGATACTACTTTTTTCCACTTCATAAAAAAGTGCCTCCCTTCGATTTTTTGGACATCTCTGCCCTTCGTATTTACATTTTAGCACAACCATGGTATACTATTGTTGGATTTAAGAGTATACTTTTTTTGGGTTCGAGATGAACGAAAGAGGCGCTTATGAAGTTCCGTACAAAAATTTTTTTAATTTTCAGTATCCTGGCAATTATCCCTCTGATGGTGCTTGCCGGGTTTTCTTACATTCGATATGAGCGTACCATCTACCAGCAGATGGACGACATTTCCAGCCAGCTTTTTGAAAATGCCACGGAAACGGCCAATTCTACGCTGAACAGCATAATTGACACCACGAATTTTTTTAACTTTTATTATCATGACGGTACCAGGGCAATTGAGAACCTGGATTTGTTTATGAATCCGGAGCAGAAGCCGGAGATTTTTGAATTCTACCATGCTTCGAAAAGCTATGACCGGATTTGTCAAAACCGGATGTACTCCGATGAAAATATTTACGGCATCTATCTGATTACCCCCAGCGGCTATGTGTTCAGCTATACCAACGAGATCAACGGGAGCATCCGGAAGGATTTTGATTTTGAAGGGGCAGCCTGGTATCAAAGGGTGAAGAAACTGGACGGCAGGCTTTTTATCAGTACCGTGGATGCCCATGAAATGTTTACCGGGAAGAAGCGTTCGGTATTTTTTTCACAATATCTGAAGGATGTTTACACCCATGAAACGGCAGGAATTCTGGTAGTAGACTGCAATCCGGCCATCTTTGATTTGAGTTCTGCCAATACAATGCCGGATATTACGCTTTTGACCATAGACAATACGGAAACGGATGATGTACTGTATACCAATTACGATGAAATCAGCTGTGAATTTGAGGAATCCGACCGGAAAGTGATGCGGGGCAGCCTGCGGCTTTCCCCTCTGCGCCTGACGGCTGTGGTGGATTACGGCAGCCTGTTTCGGGAATTTAATGTGACAATTGTACTGCTGCTGCTGATTTCCGTGGTATGCATCGGAGGGTTTCTGGTTACGGCTTATCTCGTTTCCCGCCATATGGTAAAACCCCTGGAGGATTTAAGCAGGCAGATGCGCTCCCAGAAAGCGCATCCCATGGAGTTTTTTACCCAGCATATGGAGCGGAACGATGAAATCGGTACGTTATATAACGGCTATAACACGATGGTGGAATCCCTGAATGCTTCGGTGAAACAGGACTATCATGATAAGCTGGTGGTTTTGGATGCCCAGATGAAATCCCTGGAAGCCAGGATTAATTCCCATTTCCTATTCAATACCTTAGAATCCATTAACAGTATGGCGGAGCTGGAGGAAAACCGGCAGATTTCCACCATGTCCCTGGCGCTTGGCAATATGTTCCGGTATACCTTAAAGACCCGGAGCGAGCTGGTTACCGTGGAAGAAGAGCTGGGCCATGTCCGGGATTATGTGTCCATCCAGCAGATCCGGTTTGACTACCGGTTTCGGCTGGAGATCCGGATGGAGGAGGAATTCCGGCAGCAGAGGGTTCTGAAGCTGATCCTTCAGCCCCTGGTGGAGAATGCCCTGTATCATGGGCTGAAGTATTGCTCCTGCGGGGATACGATTACCGTGGCCGGACAGCTGGAGGAAGGGCTTCTTACGATGGATGTCCGGGACAACGGCCAGGGAATCGAAGAAGAACGTCTTTTGGAGCTTCAGCAGAACCTGACGAAGGAAGCATCTTTTACGGAGCTGGGGCACCGGAATAAGCACAGCATCGGCCTGACCAACATCCATTCCCGGATTGAACTGTACTATGGCCGGGGCTACGGCCTGTCCGTAACCAGCCGGCCGGGCCAGTGGACCAATATCCGCATTAAGCTTCCGGTGCTGCGGTAATATGTGAACCGGCCATTCGGAAACCCTGGAAAGCCGCTGCGGGATTGCCAGAAACCGATCACTTTGCAGACGGAAAAGGAGAAATCAAAAGGAGCCTGCGTTATGTATACCTACATAATTATTGATGATGAAACGCTGCTGCGTAAGGGTACCATGAAAAAATTGGAACATATGGAAAACATCCGCTGTATTGGGGAAGCGATGGAGGGAAAGGAAGGCATTACCCTGATTGAAAGGCTCAAGCCGGATTTTGTGATTATGGATATGTGGATGCCGGGTATGGACGGAATGGAGCTTTTGCCCTATCTGGCCCGGCATTATCCGGAGATGCCCTTGATTGTAATCAGCGGTTTTCGGGATTTTGACTATATAAAACATGCAATTTCCGCCAATGCGGTGGATTACCTTTTGAAACCCTTTGGAAGGGAAGCCATTGCCGAGTGCGTGGCCAGGGCCATTAAACGGATCGAGGACAGCCAGACTATCACAAAACAGATCGTGGACAGCCATGAGCAGCGGGAAGCGGCCTGTTACGAATATGACAAGCAATACCTTACGAATCTGATCCTGGGCTTCCATACCGGGGACAGCTCCATTACTTCCGAGAAGCTGAAATTTATCAATAATACCCATCAAATGGTGCTGATGACCTTGTACTGCCGCCAGTATGCGTCCGTGCTGAATATCCGGGAATGGCTGGAGGAGGGAGGCTTCGGGGATCTGGCCCTGTATTTGTCCAACAACACCTATCCCCAGATGGGGTTTCTGATTTTATTTCTGCCGGAAAAAGGGGCCGTAAAAGCGGAAAATTTGACCCGGCAGATTACGGATGCCCTGTTGACCCAGGCCCGCCAGCAGCAGTATTCCCTTCTGATTGGGATCAGCCGCTCCTATGGGGATTTAAAAGAACTGCATACGGCGTTCCAGGAAACCTCCGAGGCATTAAACCAACAAAAGCTGAACGGCCCCGCCCTGTGCAGCTATGTCTATGATGAAAAAAGACAGCAGCGTCCCATTGTCTGGGAAAAAGAGGATGAATTCCTGTTTCGGATTGAAGCCGGGATGCAAAAAGAAATCCGGGAATTGACAGAACATTTGTTTGAGAATTTTTGTGCCATTCCGGATTTTGCTTTAAGCGATGCGAAGCTTTACTGCTATTACCTGTCCAACCAATGCCAGAAGGTACTGAATTATTATTTGAAGCAGGAACCGAAAAAATCCTCCAACAGTATCCAGAATATTGTGAGCCATATTTTCTGTCTGGAGGACTTAAAGGACTACTATCTGCAGTTTTTCCTGAATATTGCGGAAATGCTCAAGTCCGAAAGTATTTATGCCCAGGGGGATCTGATTGAAAATGTACAGGTTTATATCCGGCATAATTACCAGAAATACCTGACCCAGGAATTCGTGGCTTCCCTGTTCTACTTAAACCGGAGCTATTTAAGTACCTTATTCCGGAAAAAAACAGGTATGAAATTTGTGGATTACCTGAATGAAGTACGGATCGAAAAGGCGAAGGAGTTGCTTTGCAGCTCAGACCGGAAGATGTACCAGATTTCCAAAGCAGTGGGGTATGATAATCCGAAATATTTTTTCCGCATTTTTAAGAAAAAGACAGGCTGTTCCCCGGAGCAGTACCGGAATGAGCATTTCCGGGAGCCTGCGAAAAAGGAAGAGGAGGAAGTCGGATGAGTAAGCAGAAAGAAATGAAAACCAATGCCATGCGCATTTTGGATAAACAAAAAGCAGCCTATCGGGTGCTGCAATATGAATGTAAAGAATTCATTGACAGCCTGCACACGGCAGAAATGACCGGGGCTCCGGTGGAGCAGTCCTATAAAACGCTGGCGCTTCGGGGCAAAAGCGGTCAATATTATGTGCTGGTACTGCCCATTGCCAACGAAGTGCGGTTAAAGGAAGCGGCAAAGCTGCTGAATGAAAAATCCGTGGAAATGATTCATGTGAAAGATTTAACAACCATTACCGGATATGTCCGGGGCGGCTGCAGCCCCCTGGGTATGAAAAAGCAGTATCCCACCTATATTCACGAAAGCGCCCTGCAATTTTCCGAAATATATATCAGCGGAGGGCGGGTTGGAACGACGCTGTGCCTGGACCCGAAGGTGCTGGCGGAAGTGGCAGGGGCAGAATTCGGGGATTTTTAAGTTGCTTGAAGGACTGTACGTAAAGATACACCGATCTGTTGTGGTTCACTTCTGGGCCGTGCACTGCACTGCACGGCCGCAGGCCAATACAGTAACACCGATCCATAATTATTTCTTAAAAATCCCTTCGCCATCTTTATTATTGGATCGGAAGGTGCTATACTGTGAGTTGGGTCAGGCTTGCCGGCCCTATGATTATGAAACAGGAGAATTGCTTACTATGGCGTATCAGATTATTACGGACGGTTCCTGTGACCTGGGAGTGGAGCTTCCCAAGGAACAGGGAATCAAGGTGGTACCATTTTATGTAACCTTTGACGGGGAAACGTATCAGAAAGAGATAGAAGAAGTGGGAGTCCGGGAATTTTATCAAAAGATGGTGGATTACCCGGACGTTTATCCGAAATCCTCCCTGCCTTCCATCCAGGATTATGTAGAAGCGTTTACGGCCTGTGCAGAGGAAGGGAAGGATATTTTATGCCTCTGTATTACCACGAAGTTCAGCGGTTCCTATAATGCGGCTTTGAATGCCAAAGGGCTGGTGCTGGAAGAATATCCAAAGACGCGGATTGAGGTCATTGATACGACTGTGAACACGGTGCTGCAGGGGATTCTGGTATTGGAAGCGGCCCGGATGCAGCAGGCGGGCCTGTCCCTGGAGGAAGCGGCAGCCCAAGTGGAACGTATCAAATCCACCGGACGAATTATTTTTACGGTGGGAAGCTTTGATTATCTGATCCACGGCGGACGAATCGGGAAGGTTATGGGCGCTGCGGTTTCGGTATTGGGGATTAAGCCCCTGATTATGCTGAAGGAGGGGGAGATTTTCCCCACCGGAATTACCAGGAGCCGGGTGAAGGCCAGGAAGAAGCTGGTGGAGCAGGTAAAGGAGCATTTTGAGAAAATCCAGGAATCACCGGATGATTATCAGATTGTAGTAGGTTACGGCTATGATTATGAGGAAGCCGTTTCCTTCCGCAATCAGCTGCTGAAGTCCATGCAGGGATATTCCGATTTAAAGGACATTGGGATCTTTCAGATTGGCGCGACCATTGGGGTCCATACCGGGCCATATCCCCTTGGCATGGGGCTTTTGAAAAAATTTGACCGATAAAAGGATGTGAATGGAATGAATAAACATGATATAAAACGGAATCTGCCGATGCTGACCGGGAAGCTTGGAAGAAGCGGATATGACCGCTGGTGCCATTCGTTTACCGGAATTAACCGGGAGACCGGAAAGAAAAAATCATTTTTTGTAGAATACTGTATTATGAATCCGGAATTGGGCGGCAAAGAGCCGATTATGGGAGACAAGCAGTATCAGAAGCCCTCCTACCTGTTGGTACGGGCGGGCGCCTGGGGGAAGAAGGGGTTTTCCCTGAAACAATATTACGGAATTGAAGAGATGGAGGTGGCAGGCACCTTCTTAAAGATTACGGCGGGGGAATGCTTTCTTTCGGAGAATAATATCTGGGGCAGGATTAAAGGGGATCATACCATGATGTGGTCCCTGCGCATGGATAAAAAGGTGGCGTTCCATATCGGCTACAGCGCCAGCAAGCCCATCCGGGAGATCAACCCCATTGATATGTATTGGCATGCGGAAGGGATGCGGACCCGGTTTGAAGGCTCCGTTACCCTGGACGGCAGCGTCTATGATGTAGCGCCCAACACCTGTAACGGCTATGCGGACAAAAAGTGGGGCCGGAATTTCACCTGTCCCTGGTTCTGGCTGTACGGCAGCCAGATGAAGAGCCAGAAGACTGGAAAGGTCCTGGAAAAATCCGCCTTTGCCATTGGCGGCGGCAATCCGGTGGTATGGGGGATTCCCTTAAGAAATAAGCCTTTTGCAGATGTTTATTATGAAGGGAAGAATCGGGAAATTAATTATTCCGCTCCATGGACGTTTGCGCGGATGAATTATGCGGTTGGCATGAAACGGGGGCGGGTTTTGTGGCACATCAAAGCCCGGAATCTGACAACGGCCATGGAGATTAAGATTTCCTGCAGGGAGGACGAACTTCAGGAAGTGGAATACCAGGCGCCGGACGGCACCTGGAACCGGGATCTGATGCTAAGCGGCGGTACCGGAAAAGGAGAGATCCTTTTGTATCGCAGGAACGGAAGAAAATATACACTGCTGGACCGGCTGTTTGTAAAAGGCGCGGGCTGTGAATATACAGGAAAGAGATAAGAAGACATGCAGATTATCATTGTAGGATGCGGGAATGTAGGGGGTACGCTGGCCGAGCAGTTAAGCAAGGAAGGCCATAATATTACAGTCATTGACCGCATGCCGGAAAGAGTATCATCCATTACGACCCAATATGACGTAATGGGACTTGAGGGGAATGGCGCGAGTTTCAGTATCCAGAACGAAGCAGGCATTGAACATGCGGATCTTCTGATCGCAGTTACCGCCTCGGATGAGGTAAACATGCTGTGCTGCCTGATTGCAAAGAAGGCCGGGAATTGTCATACGATTGCCCGGGTCAGGAATCCCATTTATAACAAAGAGATTGCATTTATCAAAGAAGAGCTTGGATTGTCCATGGTGATTAATCCGGAGCAGGCGGCGGCTTTGGAGATTTCAAGGCTGTTAAAATTTCCCTCGGCCATTAAAGTGGATACCTTTGCTAAGGGAAGGGTGGAGCTTTTGAAATGCAAAGTGGCGGAAGGTTCGCCGCTGTGTAACTGTTCCCTGATAGATATTTCCAGCAAGCTTCGCTGCGAGGTGCTGGTTTGTGCCGTAGAGCGGGGAGAAGAAGTATTTATCCCGGACGGGAAATTTGAACTGAAGGAAAAGGACGTCATTTCCATCGTGGCTTCCGGCCGCCATGCCAATGAATTTTTCAAAAAAATCGGGATGGCGAAAAACAGGATCCGCCGCGTAATGATCGTAGGCGGCGGTGAAACCAGCTATTATCTGACCAAGATGCTTTTGGCGATGGGGATGGAAGTTACAATCATTGAAAAGGACAAAGACCGCAGCAAGGAGCTGTGCGAGCTTTTGCCGAAGGCCCTGGTGATTAACGGGGACGGAACGGAACGGAACCTGCTGCAGGAGGAGGGCTTAGAGCATGTGCATGCGTTTGTGGCCTGGACCAGCCTGGATGAAGAAAATGTGATGCTGAGCCTTTTTGCCAACCATATTTCATCCGCAAAGACCGTAACGAAGATTCATCGTACCTCTTATGACGAAATCATAGACAGCATGGATTTGGGAAGCGTGTTATATCCCAAATATATTACGGCGGAATATATCATTCAATATGTCCGTGCCATGCAGAATTCCATCGGGAGCAATGTGGAAACCTTATACCGTTTGATTGAAAACAGAGTAGAAGCGCTGGAGTTCTGCGTAGGAGAGCATTCCCCGGTGGTGGGCATCCCGCTGAAGGACCTGGAGCTGAAGCAAAACCTCCTGATTTGCTGCATTAACCGGAAAGGAAAGATCATTACACCGGGCGGTCAGGATACCATTGAAGTAGGGGATACGGTGGTGGTAGTTACGACGAATACCGGATTCCACGATTTGCGGGATATCTTGAAGTAAGGGGACAAGGAGTACCATACATATGAACCATTCAATTATCAGATACATCATCTTCCGGGTTTTGGAGTTTCAGGCGTTGTTTTTGCTGCTGCCCTGTATTGTGGCCCTGATTTACCGGGAACAGGCGGGATGGGCTTATCTTGCGGTGATGGCGGGATGTTTTTTGATTGGCTGGATCGGAAAAAGGAAAAAACCGGTCAGCAACGTATTTTATGCCAGGGAAGGGTTTGTGGTAGTTTCCCTTAGCTGGATTGTTTTAAGTGTAACCGGAGCCCTCCCTTTTTGGCTGTCCCGGGAGATCCCTAATTATACGGATGCATTGTTTGAGACCATTTCGGGGCTTACGACCACAGGCTCCAGTATTCTTTCGGATGTGGAGGCGCTGTCCTTCTGCAACCTGTTCTGGCGCAGCTTTACCCACTGGATTGGGGGTATGGGAGTGCTGGTACTGATTCTGGCAATCCTGCCTTTGGCCGGGGGCTATAATATGCATTTGATGCGGGCGGAAAGCCCGGGGCCTTCCGTGGGAAAACTGGTGCCGAGGGTCAGGCATACGGCCCGGATCCTGTACGGTATTTACATGGCTATGACCGTGATTTTGATCGGGCTGCTGCTGATCAGCGGTATGAGCCTGTTTGAAGCTACGACCCTGGCTTTTGGGACTGCCGGAACCGGAGGCTTTGGGGTGTTAAACAGCAGCATCGGGTCTTATTCCGCTGCTTCCCAGATGATTATTACGATCTTTATGATTTTATTTGGGGTCAATTTTAACGTGTACTATCTGTTTCTGATTAAAAAACCGGGGAGCGCCCTGAAAAATGAGGAAATGCGGTACTATTTTCTGATTATTGCCCTTGCCGTTGGATTCATTACCTGGAATGTCCGGGGGATGTTCGACGGCCTGGCGGAAGCCTTTCACCATACTGCCTTTCAGGTGGCTTCCATTATTACCACTACCGGTTATGCAACGGCGGATTTTGGGACGTGGCCGGTATTTTCCCAGACGATATTGGTGCTGCTGATGTTTATCGGGGCCTGTGCCGGCAGTACCGGAGGCGGAATCAAGGTTTCCCGGATTGTGATTTTATTTAAACTGGTGAAATATGAGATTTCCCATTTGATGCATCCCAAACGGGTGACCCAGATCCGTTTTGAACAGCATGTGGTGCCCAAAGAAGTGACCCGGGCCATTCAGGTGTTCCTGATTTCCTATTTGATTATTTTTGCCGGCTCCGTGCTGTCCATTTCACTGTGTGAGTTGGATTTTACCACGAATTTTACCGCGGTGGCAGCAACTTTGAATAATATCGGCCCGGGACTGAATCTGGTTGGCCCCACCGGGAACTTCGGGGTATTTGCGGATCCGGCAAAGTGGGTCCTGATGTTTGACATGCTGGCAGGACGGCTGGAGATTTTTCCCATGCTGGTGCTTCTGACAGCGCCTGTTTGGAAGAGGGGATAGACCATGCGGCGAATGGAATTTAAGATGGAGCGTACCGGGCTGTTGCAGGTGGGAGACGTCCTCCCGGTAACGGAAGGAAAGCTCCCGACTTCCTATTATTATACTCTGGGAAAATCCTATGCCATGTCCGGGAATTACGGGTTCAGTGAGCGGCTGAAATCCCGGGAAGGGACCGTGGTCAGTGTGGACGAAACACCGAAAGGATTTTTCGTGACAGTGGAATTTGAAGAATAATGACTTGTTGAAAAAATAATGAGACAGTGGAAAGGGCGTACGTGATTTGCGTACACCCTTTTCGTATTTTTCCGCCATATGGTATAGACATGTTTGAAAGAATACCGTACAGTGTAGAAAAATCCATGGAAAGGATAAGTGGGACATATGGCGAAATACATGATCGGCAGTGTAATCTATGAGAACCGTACCCGCAGAAAATTCACGCAGGAAGAATTGTGCCATGGGATCTGTACCCAGACAACATTGTCAAGAATTGAAAACGGAGTACAGATGCCTCGCCGAAAAATTTTGGAAGCGCTGATGCAGCGCCTGGGCCTGCAGATGCAGTATTACTTTTTGCCAGTCAGTAACGAAGAGATGGAAAGAAGCAATCTGGAATATGCAATTACAAGGAAATTGTCCCATAATGACTATGATATTACAGAGCTTTTGGAACGTTATCAGAAATGCAGTCCTGAAATGGATCATATCGAGGAACAATTTTATTTGTATGCATCCGCCAGCCAGATGATGAGAAAAGAAAATGATTACCTAAGAGCATTAAGCCTTCTGCTTCAGGGAATTGGACTGACGATTCCGGAATTTTCCCATGAACATCTCTGTGAACAGACATTGCTGACCTTCGATGAAATTCGTATTATCAACGGGATTTCCCTTGCTTATTATGAAATAGGCCAATATGAGCAGGCCAAGAAATTCATGTTGTTTCTAAAGGAGTATTTACATAAGACAGATATAGATTTGGAAGAAAAAGCAAAGTTATATCCCATGATTTTGTTTAACCTGAGTAATTGGATGGGGCTGGATGGCCGCAATGAACAGGTTTATGAATTGTGTAAAGAAGGAATTGAGTTCTGCATCCAAAGCGGGCAATTGACGGTATTCCCGTATCTGATTTTCAATAAAGCATACAGCCTGGCCAGGATGAACCGCCTGGAGGAGGCCCTTCCGGTCTTTCGTCAGGCATGTACCGTGTTTGAAGCGATGGAGGATCCGGCAAAATCCAAACGCTGCAGGATGGAAGTCCAAAAAACTTTTTCGGTAGAACTGTAACGCCTGCGCGGGGTTGCTCAAAGAGCCGTTTTCACATGAGATGTGTGCCGTTAAAATAAGATCCCTTCAAAAATATAACCGTTTTTATTGACTGTCTGTTTCTTCGTTCCGGCATACCATGACAGCGTGGGAAGGGACGGGAATGCCCGCAGGCTTGCGGGAATATTTTTTTGCATAAAAAACCTCCGTTTATCGACAATTTTTGACTACAGATGTATTATAAAGTAAAAAAACCGTATTTTCCATGTTATTAGAGGAATATAATTCATACATGAAATGATATAGTAAACAGAGGAAAAAGATGGTATAATAAAATATTATATTATCCTGAAAAAATGAGAAAAAAGGCTGCTGCAACATACGGCTTCTAAATCAGATATGGATTTCCCTCATAAGGGTGAAATACCATCCTGTATAGAGAGGTTATTTTGCAGCAGCCTTATCTTTGTAAAATTTCCTGGTCAGGATTCTTCCATTACATGTTCCAGCCCCTGGGCCAGAATGGTATGGACGTGGCTGTCGGCCAGGGAATAGTAGACGGTTTTCCCCTCCCGCCGGAATTTGACGAGATGGCTTTGCTTCAGGATCCTAAGCTGGTGGGAAATGGCGCTCTGGGTCATATCCAGTGCCTGGGCAATGTCACAGACACAAAGTTCCTGAACCGAGAGGACGTGAAGGATCCGGATCCGGGTGGGGTCGCCGAATATTTTAAAGAGATCCGCCAGAGAATGCAGGTTATTGCCGCTGATAAGGTTTGTCAGGTGAAGATGGTGGTCATGTTGGGTTTCGCACACCGGAGCGGCTTCCGGTATTTGGTTTTTCTGGGACAAAGAGGTCACCTCCTATTTTTGATAGAGAATCCGGACGGAATTCAGGATACAGAGCATGGCAACTCCGGTGTCTGCAAAAACTGCCAGCCACATGGAGGCAAAGCCAAACAGCCCCAGAAGCATGACGGCAACCTTGATGGTCAAAGCGAAGACCACGTTCTGCATGGCGATCTGTCCGGTGCTCCGGGCGATGGACAGGGATTGCGGGATGGCTTCCATGGCAGAGGTCATAAAGACCACGTCGGCCGCTTCAATGGCGGCATCGGCGCCGCTGCCCATGGCGGCTCCCACATCCGCCCCGGCCAGGACAGGAGCATCGTTGATCCCGTCCCCCACAAACATGACGGCGCCATGGTTTGCACGAATACCGTTTAAGCGCTGCAGCTTGTCTTCCGGCAGAAGCTTTGCATGCACCTCGTCAATCCCGGTTTCGGCAGCTACGGCCCGGGCCGTATCCAGCGTATCCCCGGTCAGCATGGCTGTGACCATATTCAGCTGTTTCAGCTGGCGGACGGCGGATTTGGCATCCGGCTTCAGGGTGTCGGAAATCACCAGGTATCCTGCAAATTTCCCGCAGAGGGCAAGGAAAACCCGATTCGTACCATTGTCCGGAAGCTCCTCCAGGGGAACCTGATACCGTTCCAGCAGCTTCCGGTTGCCGCATAAAACTTCGCCGACGGATAAGCGGGCCTTGATGCCATGGCCGGGAATTTCCTCTAAGGAAAGGGGCGTTTCCAAGGACAGCCCTCTTTCCCGCCCGGCCGTTACAATGCTGACGGCAATGGGATGGGTGGAGTTTTGCTCGCAGCTGGCACAAATCCGAAGAAGCTCTTCTTCCGTAAGCGTTCCGGCCGGGACGGCTTGCTGCAGAATAAAATTTCCCTGGGTGATGGTCCCGGTTTTGTCCATTACGACGGCCCGGACGTTTTTCAAAGCTTCCATGGCAGAACCGCCCTTAAAGAGAATGCCTTTTTTCGAGCCTGCGCCGATTCCCGAGAAAAATGCCAGGGGGACGCTTAACACCAGTGCGCAGGGGCAGCTCATGACCAGGAAGGTCAAGGCGGTGTAAATCCAATAATTCCAGTTTCCGGTAAAGAGTGACGGGACAATGGCGGTAGCCAGGGCCAGAAATACCACAATGGGAGTGTAGATCCTGGCAAAGCGGGTAATGAAACGATGGATTTTCGGTTTGCTGGCAGCGGCATTCTCCACGGAATCCAGGATTTTAGTTACCATGGATTCGGAAAGGGGCTTTTCGACCCGGATTTTCAGCTGCCCCGAAGTGTTCATGCAGCCGGAAATCACCGGGCTTTCGACCGTTACTTTTACCGGAACCGGCTCGCCGGTAATGGGGGAGGTGTCAATACGGCTCTCTCCTTCCACCACAACCCCGTCTAAGGGAATCCGGTCACCGGGACGTACCAGCAGCAAATCCCCGGGCAGGGATTCCTTTGCACTGATCACCTGAATCTGATCGCCGGAGATGCGGTTTACCACTTCCGGACGCAGGTCAACGGCATCCATAATCTGGCTGCGGCTTTTCTCCACGGCCGCTTCTTCAAAGAATTCCCCGATACGGTAAAACAGCATAACGCCCACGGCTTCTCCAAAGTTCCCGGTGGCAACGGCCCCAAGGGTTGCCAGGCTCATCAGGAAGTTTTCGTCAAAGATCTGTCCCTTTATCATATTTTTCAGGGCCGTCAGAAGGATTTCCCCGCCCAGAAGCAGATATGCGGTTAAAAACAGGACGGCGGGTACAGCCGCAGGAAGGAGGAACCCATGCTCCAGCACCATTCCGATTACAAATAATGCGGCTCCGGTTAAAATCAGCATAAGGGGCTTTTTTTGAGAAGGGGAGGCTTCCGATTCCCCAGGCCCCGCATCCCCGGGTTCCACAACCCGGACTTCTGCTTCGATGGAAGTGCAGATTTCCTGGATCTGCGGAAGGAAACGTTCCGGATGTTTTGCCGTGATCCGAAGCTGTTTTGTGGCAAAAGTAATGGAAGCGCCGGAAATACCTTCCAGCTCGGAAATTCGCTGTTCCATCTTAGCGGCACAATTGGCACAGCCCAGATTTTCCAAAAGATAGATTTTGCGCCGGTTCCCGTGATCCAGCCCGCAGGTGCAGGCTTCCGGGGGATTGCCGCAATCGGGACAGCAGGCGGGAGCGTACTGGTGTTCGCCATGGCTGTGTCCGCAGCCACAGCCGTCTTCATGGGAATGATTGTGTTCATGCCCGCAGCCACAGCCGTCCTCATGGGAATGATTGTGTTCATGCCCGCAGCCACAGCCGTCTTCATGGGAATGCATGGAATGTTCCTGTGTGCATGCGGGATCGCCGTTATGGGCGTGCGGGAGATGGTTCCCGCAGTCGTGCTTATGTTCTCTATTCTGGTTCATATCAATTCTCCTTAAACAAACATATGAATAATTGTTCATATATTAATATAATCACAAAAGTACTGATTTGTCAAGTACGGAAATTGAATTTTATAGTTTGGGTATAAAAGGTTACTGTTCATTCCGGGCCGTGCACTGCGCTGTGCTGCACGGCCACAGGCCAATACAGCAACCATGAAAGCCGGCAAGAGTGATATTCAGGTAAGGAAATGTTTGACATTTCCGGCATTTCCTTTTACTATAGTTAAGATAAAGGGAAATATTTGATGGGGTATGCCCTGCCATGCCGGCGGAAAGGAAAGAGGTGACACAATGGCAAAAGGGAAGAAAAGGAAAAAACATTATGGACGTGTGATCGTATCGCTGATATTGATTGTAATTGCAGTTGGCTTGTTTTTAGGGAGAAACGTGGTAATTGACGGTTTAAAGTCCAAATTTACAGAGGTAGTTGCAAAGAAGATGATTGAAGAGCAGCTGATCCGGGAGAAGGAGTCGGGAACACTTCAGATAGATGACGAAACCGTTACCCGGGTAATCGAGAGCATCGAGCCGGAGGATTTAAAGGAAGCGGCCGATATTGCGGAAAAGTATATAGAACCGGAAAATATTGGGGAATATGTAGATATGGTGAAGGATGGGAACCTTTCGGAGCTGGAGCAGCAGTTCAAAGACCAGGTTACTCCGGACGACATGCAGAAGCTGCAGAATCTGTATGAGAAATATAAAGACCAAATCCCGCAGCTGGGAATGCCGTAACCAATGATAAAGCCCGGGACCGGGCATAGAAAATAGAAAGAAGAGGAAACCAATGGAAAATCAAAAAGAAAACTTACAGGAAAATAAAATGGGGGTCATGCCGGTAAATAGATTATTACTGACAATGTCGATTCCCATGATTATATCTATGCTTATCCAGGCATTGTATAATGTTGTGGATAGTATATTTGTATCCAGAATTGATGAAGAGGCGCTGACGGCCGTTTCACTGGTGTTTCCGGTGCAGACGGTAATGATTGCGGTCGCAACCGGTACCTGTGTGGGTGTGAACGCCATCCTATCCAAGCGGCTGGGAGAAAAGCGGATGGAGGAAGCGGATAAAACGGCAAATATTGCAATCCTTCTGGCTGTTTTGTCCTATCTGTTGTTTTTAATCATCGGGATCTTCTGTTCCCGCTTCTTTTTTACAGTGCAGACCGGGGATGCAAAGATCGTTTCCTATGGGGCCAGCTACATGCGGATTGTTTGTATGTTCAGCTTCGGGCTGTTTTTGCAGATTTGCTTTGAACGTCTGCTTCAGTCTACCGGGCGGACAATTTTTACGATGCTGATGCAGGGGACCGGGGCAATTATCAATATCATCCTGGATCCGATTTTGATTTTTGGCTATTTTGGATTCCCGAAAATGGGAATCGCGGGAGCGGCGGCCGCAACGGTAATCGGACAGATCGTAGGGATGCTGCTGGGATTGTTTTTTAACCTTAAGGTCAATCGGGAGATTCATTTGAGCATTCGGAAAATGACCTTTGACGGGGCGATTATCAAAGAAATTTATATGATCGGTGTTCCGGCGATTTTGATGCAGTCCATCAGCTCGGTACTGGTATTTTTTATGAATAAAATCCTGCTGGGCTTTACCTCTACGGCAACGGCGGTATTCGGGATTTATTTCAAATTACAGAGCATAGTGTTTATGCCGATTTTCGGATTAAGCAATGGACTGATTCCGATTGTAGCCTACAACTACGGAGCCAAGAACCGGGAGCGGATGATAAAGGCCACAAAATACAGTATGATTTACGCCACGGCCATTATGCTGGTGGGGCTTTTGCTGGCGGAAACCATTCCGGGCCGGCTATTGCTTATGTTTGACGCATCGGAAAATATGCTGGCAATCGGGATTCCGGCAATCCGGATTCTCTGCACCTGCTTTGTGTTTGCCGGGTTCAATATCATGGCCAGTTCCCTGTTTCAGGCTGTGGGGGACAGCATTTACAGCCTGGTGGCTTCCTGTATCCGTCAGCTGATTGTGCTGCTTCCGGCCGCTTACCTGCTGGCCCTGACCGGAATCCTGGATGCGGTGTGGCTGGCGTTTCCCATTGCGGAAATTGCGTCTTTGGCGGTGTGTATTTTCTATTTAAAAAAATCCACGAAAAAGCTGGATTTCTGATCCTTACAGAAACCAGAGCTCCTGGCTGGTGGTGGAAACGGAGATGGCCCCGGCAGAAAGCATGGATAGGATATCCTCCTTGTCCGAAATCAACCCTCCGGCAATTACAGGAACGGAAACCATGGTACAGATACGGGAAATGACCTTGGGCATCAGGGCCGGGAGTACCTCGATCATGTCCGGCTTTGCCAGCTGCAGCTGTTTTTGGATAGAGGAAAAGGCCAGGGAATCAATGACAAAAAAACGCATGACACTGTAAAGGCCCAGCTGCCTTGCCCGTTTGATTAAAGCGGGCTTGGTGCTGATAATGCCGTCGGCCCGGGTGAATTTTTGGATGAAATCCACGGCGATTTCCTTGGCGCTTAAGCCCTGAACCAAATCAATGTGTACCAGGGCGGTTTTTCCGGCATCCTTGACCCGGAGAACCAAATCCCCGATGCTGCAGATATCGCCGAACAGAAGGAAGATCACCTGGCTTTCACAGGACAAGCAGCGGGAAAGGCCGGCCTCGTCCTTTGCGGCAGCGATCACCGGTGAGTTTTCAATGGCGTCAAAAAAAGATTGTTTCATAGGGTACCTCGTTTCTGTCATGACTTTATGCTGATTCATACTATAATTCTACCACGAAACATTGACTTTTTTCCATAACTATAAGAAAATATAAGGGTATGAATATGGAACGGTTACTGTGAACACCATGAAAGAGGGGATTTACATGGCAAATGTAAAAATAATTGCGGACAGCACCTGCGATTTGAGTCGGGAGCTGTTAGCACGTTACGATATTCAGATGATTCCTCTGTACATTCAGCTGGATGAAAAGAGCTATCTGGACCAGATTCAGATTACGCCGCCGGAGCTGTATGAATGGTCCGACAAGAACGGCAGGACCCCGAAGACAGCGGCGCCCGGGATAGACGTGGTACAGGGAATTTTGGAGAAATATACCAAGGATACGGAGCTGATCTTTTTCGGTATCTCCGAGGAAATGTCCACTACCTGCAATGTGGTGCGGCTGGTAGCGGAGGATATGGGGTATACGAAACTGTCTGTCATAGATTCCAAAAACCTGTCTACCGGTATCGGACTCCAGGTGCTGCGGGCGGCAGAGCTGGCAGAACAGGGATTGGCAGCGGCGGAAATTGTTTCCGGGATTGAAAGCCAGCGTGATAAGGTACGGGCCAGCTTTGTCATAGATACCCTGACCTATCTTCACCGGGGCGGACGGTGCAGCGCCATGACGGCTCTGGTGGCCGGGGCGTTAAAGCTGAAGCCGCGGATTTCCGTCCTGGACGGGAAGATGGATGTGACGAAAAAATACCGGGGGAATATTCAGGCCGTGATTCAGAAATATGTGAAGGATCTGGAACCGGAGCTGAAGGAAGCGGATCAGGCCAGGGTATTTATCACCCACTCCGGCTGCAAGGATGAGGTTGTGGGAAAGGTACGGGAATACCTGGAGGGGCTCCATTATTTTCGGGAAATCCTTGTTACAACCGCAGGAAGCGTAATCTCCAGCCATTGCGGGCCGAACACCTTGGGAGTATTGTTTTATGCCAAATAGGTTCACGGGACCGGATACTTAGAATAAAATAGTGATAGCATAAGAGCGGAAAAGGAGTTTTAAATGGATATTGTAGTATTAGCCGGGGGGCTTAGCCCGGAGCGGGATGTGTCTTTTGTCAGCGGGAATATGGTAAGCCGTGCATTGCGAAAGACGGGGCATCGGGTGATTTTATTGGATGTATTTATGGGATACAGTGACAAACCGGAGGAGCTGGAAGGGATTTTTGACCGGGCAGAGGAAATCAGCGCCGTCGTTTCGGAAATTCCCACCGAGGCGCCGGATCTGGAAGCCGTAAAAAGGAGCCGAAAGGATCAGTCAGAATGTTTGTTCGGGCCGAATGTAATCCCTCTTTGCCAAATGGCGGACATTGTGTTTATGGCGCTTCATGGAGAAAGCGGGGAAAACGGAAAGATCCAGGCAGCCTTTGACCTCTTTGGAATCAAATACACCGGGGCCGATTATTTAAGCTGTGCCCTGGCCATGAATAAGGAGCTGGCAAAGGGGCTGTTCCGGGCCTGCAATATTCCCACGCCGGAGGGCATTTCCATGAAACGGGAAGCGAAGATAACAAGGTTTGCCGATACCGGGCTGACCCTGCCCTGTGTGGTAAAGCCATGCTGCGGCGGTTCCAGCATCGGGGTCTCCGTGGTGCGTTCGGAAGCGGAATACGAAAAGGCCCTGGAAGAAGCCTTTCGGTATGAGCCGGAAATCCTGGTGGAGACTTATATAGAAGGCCGGGAATTTTCCGTTGCCGTAATCGACGGGGAAGCCTATCCGGTAATCGAGATTGCACCTCTGGAAGGCTTTTATGATTATAAAAATAAATACAAGGCCGGGAGTACCGTAGAGACCTGCCCGGCGAAGCTGCCGGAGGAAATTGCCCGTAAGATGCAGGAATACGCCAAGCAGGCAGTGAAAGCCCTGGGCCTGTGTACCTATTCCCGCATGGATTTTCTGCTGAATGAGAAGCAGGAGCTGTTCTGCCTGGAGGCCAATACCCTTCCCGGAATGACTCCTACCAGCCTGGTACCCCAGGAAGCCCTGGCCCATGGAATCTCTTTCGAAGAGCTTTGTGAAAAAATAATCCGGATATCCTTTGAAAAATATCATGAAGGAGGTTCCGTGGATGCCTTTTGAAAAGTATCGTGAAGGAGGTCCTATGGATACTATGACATTGGAACGCATTGCGTCCGTCTGCGGCGGACAGTATGTGGGAGAAGAAGGAAAGAAATCGGAAGAAATCAAAGGGGCGGTAACGGACAGCCGCCAGGTGGAGGAAGGGTTTTTGTTTATTCCCGTCAAAGGGGAACGGGTTGACGGCCATGATTTTATTCCTTCCGTATTTGAACGGGGGGCATTGGCGGTGCTGTCGGAACGGCCCCTGGAACATTGTGCCGGGCCGTATATCCTGGTGGAATCCAGCCTAATGGCGTTAAAGCAGATTGCGGCCTATTACCGGAGCACCCTGAACATCCCCATTGTCGGCATTACCGGAAGCGTGGGAAAGACCAGTACCAAGGAAATGATTGCGTCCGTGCTTTCCGTAAAATATAAGGTTTTAAAGACCGTAGGGAATTTTAACAACGAGATCGGGCTTCCTCTGACGATTCTGCGGATTCGGAAAGAGCACCAGGCGGCAGTGGTGGAAATGGGGATTTCGGAGTTTGGAGAAATGCACCGCCTGGCTCAGATTGCAGTACCGGATATTTGCGTGATTACCAATATCGGGACCTGCCATTTGGAGAATCTGGGAGACCGGGACGGGGTACTGCAGGCAAAAACCGAAGTTTTTTGCCACTTAAAGAAGGATGCCGCGGTATTTTTGAACGGTGATGATGATAAGCTGGCTTCCATAACCCAGGCCGGCGGTCAGCGGCCCGTATTCTATGGCATGGGCCGAAAAGCCTGCCGAAGCTGCGGGGAAGATCCTGCGGCTGAGTTGGAAAGTCCCGTATCACAGGCCGGGGAACCGGGAGGCCGTCCAAAACCTTTGATTTTGCAGCCGGAGTGTTGGCCGGAAATTTATATGGATCAGGTGGAGAATCTTGGATTAAAAGGGAGCCGGGCTCAGCTGCATACGCCGAAGGGCATGGTGGAGGTGGAAATCCCCATTCCAGGAGCCCACAACCTGTATAATGCCATGGCTGCCGCTGGAGTCGGCTTAAAGCTCGGCCTTACCCTGGAGGAATTAAAAGAAGGGATCGGGAAAGCGCAGACGATCGCAGGACGCAGCCATTTGATAGAAGCAGAAGGCATGGTTATTATTGACGATTGCTATAATGCCAACCCCATGTCCATGAAGGCATCCCTGGATGTACTGAAAGCCGGGCATGGCCGGACCATTGCCGTACTGGGAGATATGGGGGAGCTGGGTGAGCAGGAGAGACAGCTTCACTATGAGGTGGGAGCTTATGCCGCCAAAGCAGGGATTGACGTGCTGTTTTGTGTGGGAGAATTGTCCCGGGAGATGGAACGGGGAGCCGTAAAAGCAGGCGGCCTGAAACATGTTTTTTATGCGGAAACGCGGGATATCATGCTGCCGAAGCTGCTTGCCTTTGTGAAGCCGGGAGATACGATTCTGGTGAAGGCATCTCATTTTATGGAGTTTCCGGAGGTGGTGAGGCAGCTGGCTGACAGGGCAAATACAGTGGGAACGGAATTTCTCACCAGCGAGGAGGTCACTAAATGATTGGACGGGAAGACCAAAAAGCGAATGACTTGTTTTTCACCTGCAGCCTGATTGACTATATCGCCCGGAAAACAAAAAATAAAAGAGTAGATGTAGTGGACGCCCTGGGAAAAGATCTGGTTTTCAAGATCTATGATTTGGCGGATGTTTACCACTGTGATAATATAGACAGGGTCAGTGAAGATTTTATTGAAGAAGCGGGGATTGCGGAAGGTACCTTTGACAATGTGGGAAACGCCCGTTATGCGATTCCCAGCCACTGGGATATAGGAAAGGTCTATAAACGCCTGATTCTTGGAATTTCCCGGGAAAAAGGAATGGATGTGGTGGACGCTCTGTTTGCGGCCTATCATTCGTTTGTAAGCGATTTGATAGACGATTATAACAGTAGCTTTTATTATGAAGTACCGCAGAATATCTTAAACGCATTTTTATATAATGAAGTGGAATAAATAAGAAATGGGGAGCTTATAAAAGCTCCCCATGCGTGTTTAACATGGCCTGAATCTGATCCCGGGTATAGGCTCCCAGGAATTTCCGCTGTTCCTTCGTCAGCTCCTGGGTCCGGATGGGTTTCCCGTACTGAAGGATCACATGGCAGGGCTTGATTCTGGGAAGATGATTTTCAAATATTTCCGCTGAATTGGTAATGGCAACGGGAATAATCGGGCAGCCGCTTTTTTCCGCCATTTTTAAGCTGCCCTCTTTAAAGGGCATCATTTCCTGATAGTTCTTATTTCTGGTACCTTCCGGGAAGATACACATGGAAATCCCCTGCTTCATCTGATCTATGCCGACCAGTATGGTTTTTAAGCCCTCCTTAAGATCCTCACGGTTCAAAAACAGGCAGTACAGACGCTTCATCCAGCTGCTGAAAACAGGGATCCGAATCATGGAATTCTTGGCCACATAACCGGTCAGGCCCGGACAGCGGGCATAGGTCAGGATAATATCATAGTAGCTTTGGTGATTCGGTACGTACAGGACAGCCTCATCTTTGGGAATGTTCTCTTCTCCGATCACAGTCAGCCTGACGCCGCTGATGCCGATGATCACCTTGAATGCCCATTGTACAATGCGCAGGCTGCTGAAGTCAGCTTTCTGCCTGCTGTATTTTCGGATGACCCATTCTACGCATAAGATCGGGATGGAAACCAGTAAAAATAAAAAGACAAAAATAAGTGTTATAATAAGTCGTATCATAATAATCGTACACGATCGGAAAAATCCGCTCCTTTGTTTTAATCCTTACTATATTATAGCGGGGACAAGGCAGAAATACAATCAAAAATAAAAAGTTTTTTCATATTCGGGCCGGGCGTGGAATAAAATGATAAAAAAGCGCAGAGGTGATGACATGAAAAAATGGAAGAGCTATATATGCCTTATAATCGGGGTTCTGCTTTTTCTTACGGGCTGCAGCGTAGAACGTACCGATCAGAAGAAAATAAAGGACCTGGAGTTTTCGGTTGTGGAGGAAAGCCAGATCCCGGAAGAACTCCTGCCCCTGATAGAAGAAAAGAAACGGGAAGATTTTAAAATGACCTTCGATACGGAGGACGCAAAGTATCTCGTCCGGGGTTATGGCGTGCAGCCGACCAATGGATACAGCATCTCTGTAGAAGAATTATATATTACCAGCAATGCCATTTGTTTGAATACAAATTTAATTGGCCCGGCCAAAGGCGAAGCAGTCAGCCCGGTGGAAAGCTGGCCTTATATCGTAATAAAAATAGAATATATGGATAAAAGTGTGGTATTTAAATAAAATATGTGATATTATGGAACAGGCGCAGAGCATGGGCGCCTGTTTTTCCGTTTTAACAGGAGGAAAAGAAATGGAAAATATCGTACTGATTGGTATGCCCGGCGTGGGAAAGAGTACGGCCGGAGTCGTGCTGGCGAAAGTACTGGGTTATCGTTTTATAGATGCGGATTTATTGATACAGCAGGAGGAAAACCGTCTGCTGCATGAAATTATAGAGCAGGAGGGGACAGAAGCCTTTCTGGAGATTGAGAACCGGGTGAATGCGGGCATTCAGGCCGAGAAAGCAGTAATTGCCACAGGTGGGAGCGTCGTTTACGGGCGCGAGGCCATGGAGCATCTGTCCGGGATTGGAACGGTTGTATATCTGAAGCTGCCTTTTGAAAAATTGGAAAAACGTCTGCATAATATTAAGGGAAGAGGGGTAGTCCTAAAAGAGGGACAGTCTTTGTGGGATTTGTATCAGGAGCGAACGCCCCTATATGAAAAGTATGCAGATCTGACGGTGGAGGAAGCGCATCTGGACGTGGAACAGACCATTGCAGTGATTGTAAAATTGTACCGGGACAGGAACCAAAGAAAAGAAAATGCATAAAATAACGATAGATGGCAGCAAATATTTACAAACGGCAAAGATTCTGGTAAAATAACACTATTGGCAATAGAATGAATGAAAATGGACAGAAGTATACTGGAGCAGAAGATTGACAAATAATTCACAAATGAAAGCATAAATTACTATATTTAGTATTTGTATGAAAACGAAGCATAGAGGTGCAGGATGGAACAATATGTCATCAAAGGAGGGAATCCGCTGGTTGGCGAAGTGGAGATTGGCGGGGCAAAGAATGCAGCCCTGGCTATTTTGGCCGCAGCCATTATGACGGATGAAACCGTAACGATAGAGAATCTTCCCAATGTACGGGATATTAACGCATTGCTTGAGGTAATGGAGGAAATTGGGGCAAGGATTGACCGGGTGGATGCCCATACAGTGAAGGTAAACGGATCTTATGTAAAAGAGGTTCCCGTGGATCATGATTCTATGAAGAAGATCCGGGCGTCTTATTATCTTCTGGGCGCGCTTCTTGGGAAATATAAGCGGGCAGAAGTTATCCTGCCGGGCGGGTGTAATATCGGGAGCCGGCCGATGGACTTGCATATTAAGGGATTTCGGGCCCTGGGAGCCCATGTGGAGATCCGCAACGGCGCAGTAGCTGCCGAGGCAGAGCATTTAAAGGGCAATCATATTTATCTGGATAAAGTTTCCGTAGGAGCTACGATTAATATTATGATGGCTGCCGCCATGGCAGAAGGAAAGACCACGATCGAGAACGCGGCGAAAGAGCCTCATGTTGTAGATGTTGCCAACTTTTTGAACAGTATGGGCGCCAATATCCGGGGCGCCGGTACGGATGTAATACGGATTGTCGGCGTGAAGCGGCTCCATAAGACCGAATATTCCATTATTCCGGATCAGATTGAGGCAGGCACCTTTATGTTTGCGGCAGCGGCGACCAAGGGGGATGTTACGGTGAAGAACGTAATTCCCAAGCACCTGGAAGCCACCACAGCGAAGCTTCTGGAAGTGGGCTGTGAAGTGGAAGAATTAGACGATGCGGTGCGTGTCGTGGCATCCAAGCCCCTGAAGAATACTCAGGTGACGACCCTTCCCTATCCGGGATTTCCCACGGATATGCAGCCTCAGATGACGGTTGTTTTAGGTACGGCCTGCGGGACCAGCACCGTAACCGAAAGTATTTTTGAGAACCGCTTTAAATATGTGGATGAACTGACCCGTATGGGCGCATCTGTGAAGGTAGAGAGCAGCATCGCCATTATTACCGGTGTGGATCATTATACCGGAGCACGGGTAAGTGCCCTTGATCTGCGGGCCGGTGCGGCATTGGTAATCGCCGGAATGGCTGCCGAGGGAGTTACGGTAATTGACGATATCCATTATATCCAGCGGGGATATGAGAATTTTGAAGGAAAGCTCCGGGGTCTGGGAGCACAGATTGAACGCGTGGAGACGGAGAAGGAGATTCGGAAGTTCCGGTTTAAGGTTTCTTAGGAAATTTGTGTATTTTTATTTCATTTTATGAATAATAGTGCAGGAAAAGGCGATGTCAGAAAGACACCGCCTGTTTTTGTAATAAATGTAAATGGGATACAATTGAAAATATTTTCCCGGAGCTGCCAGAGAGCTGCGAAAGAAAGGAAAAGAGGATTGCAGCCGCATCTTTTTCCGGTTACTTTTTCGGTTCCCCGATAAAAAAGTTTTCCCCCTTTTCCAGCGCGATAGTCCAAACCGCCCCCTCTTCGGGAAGCCCAAGGCGGTTCCAGCCTCTTAGCTGCAGGGAACAAGATTTGTCGGCCTGAACCAGAAGCTTGGACAATTTTCCCTGGCTTAGCGTACAGCTAATCAAAATGCCGCCCTGACCGCGGAAATGTTCAAAGGATGCTTCCCCTTGCTTCCAATCATCCGGGATGGCCGGGAAGGGCTCAAAGAGGCCCTCTTCCGTATAAAGCAGCATTTCCTGAAGGGCATCTGCCGCGCACATATTGGCTTCCAGGGTAAAGGGACGGTAGTCAAAGCTGGAATACCCTCTTTTTTGATAGTCCCCGTTCAAATGGAACCCGTTGCAGGAGCAGAAGGAGTCCCAGAAAATCCGAAGCATTTCTGCGGCCTGGTTTCCCTTATGGGCAATGGCATACAGCTCCGCCATCCAGCAGAAGCTGAACCCCACCCACATCTGTGTTCCCAGCTGTTCCAGATCCTTGATCACGGCATCGATCCGCCGCCGGTTTTGCAGAGAATCGTATTTGATGAGACGCAGCGGGTGGATTCCGTGGGCATGGGAAAAATGCCGATGGGATTCCTGTAAAACTTCCTGGGAAGACAACATTAAAACATCTCTTTCATCGAAAGCAAGAGAAGGTAATTTCTGCCGCTTTACAGACCAATTGGCGGCATCTTTTTTGTTTCCCAGCTTTTGGGCGTTTTCCTCTAACGTATCATAGAAATACCGGAGCAATGACAGGTCATAATTGCTGTTGGGCTTTAAGAACGCTTCTGCTTCATCGTCATGGATTTCCGGAGAGCTGGAAATCGGAAGATAGAGCAGGCCGTCATCCCCTTCCTCTAAGAGTGCGCCGATACAGGCTTCCGTTTCCTGAAAATAAGGATAAGCCCGTTCTGAAAGAAATTCAGGATCCCCGGTATAGCGGTAATAATCGTCAAAAGCCCGGCAAAGCCAGATCTGATTGGTGGGAGACAGGGAATACATGGGCCATCCGCCCAGCGGTTTTCCGTCAATGGTCATAACGGCAGGCAGGCAAAGACCCTCTGTTTCATAAAAGTCCCGTGCAAAAGCCCTTCCCGCTTCCCGGCTGTTCCATAGGAATTCCACGAAGGACGCTCCCTGGGGAAGATGGTTTGCCTTCAAATAATGATAATAGCTCATCTGGGTATTTAAATCGTTGTGGTAGTCGCCCTTCCAGGGAGGCAGGGCGTCTTCATCCGCCGTCCATACCCCCTGCAGCGGCATGGGATAGCAGCCCGTTCGGGAGCAGGATCCCAGCAGATAATTGCTGATATACCAGTTTTTTTCCAGAAAAGAATCCGGAATCCGGATTTTGCTTTGATTCCAATAATCCTCCCACCATTTCTCATGAGACTGAAAAAGCGCATCATATCCCCGGCACATAAGACAGGAAACCTCATATAAGGCTTCTTCAAAAATCCGATTGATCTTCGTAAATGCACGGTCCGAATCCTTAGAAGTCACCACTCGATAATAAATCTCCGTATGTCCGTCCCTGGCGCACACTCCAAGAACGACTCCATAAGAAAAAGAATCACTGATATCCTGACGGAAATACTCCAGATAACCGCTGTCCATAGCGAGGGATTCCGTAGCGAAAGATTCCTTTACAGGCTGTTTGACGGGCAGCGGAATCCGCCTGTGCACCGGTTCGGGACAGACAATCTGCTGCAGGCTGCCCTGGGAAATACTGCGGGAGTCTTCGCTATAAGCATGCCCGCCGTCTTTTTTCTCCCGGCCGAATTCCGGCGCCTGCAGTTCAATCGAAAAAGCCTCTAAGGGTAAATCCACTGCAATCACGCCTGTTTCCAGGGTGGCATGCAGGAAGCTTCTGATTTTGGCGGTTCCTTCACCTGTAAGCCGTAAAATCGCTTCTGCCTTTGCCAGAGAAAGAGTGGAAGCGGTATCCTGATATTGAGGAAGCCCCAGTAAAATTTTTCCCACCGGAAGCTTGGTGGGAACCGGAGCATAATAAGGAGCATCAAAAATCTCCCGGATTCGCCGGGTATCCTTTCGGTTAGCTAATTGAACAAGTGTTCGATAATTAAATTCCGGTGCTTCCGTTCCGGCAGGAGTTGTGGTATCCCAGACATCCACCCGATCCAGGCTGAAACGCAAGCAGGCAGGGCTGCCCCAGATGAGACAGCCCATTTTTCCGTTTCCCAGGGGGATTGCTTCATCCCACCGGGTAATGTTATGTTTTGAAGTAATATTATAGTTCATACCAAATAATCTGATTTGCCTCCAAATCCAGTGCAAAGCTGGTTCCGTCTCCGGTATACACCACTGTGCTCTGGGGTTCATAAGTGTTATTCACGACACAGTATTTTCCGTTCTCAATGTAAGCGTGAACCTCCACATTATAATTAGTGGAAAACCATTTCTGAAGCTGTTTCTCGTCCCCCGCGCTCCAGAGAATGGCACGATACAAAAGCCTGCTGTTTTCAAAGCTGTAGGGAAGGCCGCTGATATAGACAGCCCGTCCCTTTCCATATTCGTTTACGGCCAGTTGAACACTTTTCTCCTTCTCCACAAGAATTGTAGTGCCCTCCAGGGCGTAAATATTTTTCTTTCCTTCTCCAAAATCCGCTTCGCCTGTCACGTCTTCCGTAATAAAATGGCTGTGGCCTTCCCAATTGTACTTATCGTAACCAAGGGTAAAGCCCCGTTCTTCCTCTACGCCAAAGACATTGGACAGCTGGAAGAAACGGCCGTTAGCCTGGTGTGCACAGGGTTCCCCAACCCCGATGATTCCACCGCCTTCGTATACAAATTTCTTAACTGCAGAGGAAATGACAGGATTACACCACCAGTCCCCACCGGTATGTGCCGTATCCGCATCCCCCACATTGAGGATGACATCAATTCCCTCCAGGATGTCCGGATTTTCCAGGATGTCTTCAAAGCTAAGGAAAACCACGTCGAAGGGAGCGCCGGACAATGCCTCAATAATGCCGGAATAAGAATAATTTTGCTGGAAATAGATGGCATGGTGCACCATATGACAGCCCCAGGCCCGCATTTTTCCCCAGCAATTCAACACGGCAACCTTTTCTACACAATAAGGGACGCAGTCCTTGATATTTTCATACAGCTCCCGGAATTCCTGGCATACCGACTCCACATAATCGACGAATTCCGGAAAATCCAATGCCAGCTTCAGATATCCCCCATATCCGATGCGGTCAATGGGCTTTCTAAGAATCGCCCGGCGGGCCGTTACCCAGTTCTGCTTTGCTTCCTTCACGGGGTCCCCACCCTCGTGAAAGGTATCCGGGAAGAAGTAGGGCAGCAGTCGTCCTTCCGTATAGCTTACGCCTTTTATATCACTGATCAGGCGCAGCGTAGAGCCGTTTCCGACACTTCCGACAACGGCATCCACGCCTGCGTCCTTGAATTCCTCCATGAAAGGCTCCGTTCCGATCCAATGATCCCCCAAAAACATCATTGCCTCTTTGCCGCATTCATGGACGATGTTTGTCATTTCTTTCACAAGCTTTGTGACCTCGCGCCGCTGAAAAGCCTGGAAATCCCGGAATTCTTTGGAAGGAATCCGGTACTGGTTGTTATAATAGCCCTGGTCGATAATATATTCCGGGCGGAACCGGTAGCCCGCTTCCTGTTCGAACTGCTCCAGGATATAAGGGCTGACCGAAGCGGAATAACCGTACCAGTCCACGTATTTTTCCCGGGCCAGTTCATCGAAAATCAAGGTGAACTGATGGAAAAAGGTGGTGAAACGAAGTACGTTTACATAAGGATGCTCCGCAATAAAGGTTTTCAGGCGCTCCATGGAATAGGCGCGTGTCTTTGGCTGACGGACATCGAAAGTAATCTGGTGCTCCACATCCTGCCAGTCATTGACAATGGCATTGTACATGTGCACCGGGTCCCACATGATATAGGCCAGAAAGCTGACCGTATAATCATGGAAGGGAATGCTCTTAATCCGTACTTCCCCGGAAGCTTCCTCATAGCCCCAATCGGATACCGGAACGATTTCCCCGGTACTCCGGTCTATCACCTCCCACCAGCGTGTGATATCATCCCTGGTATTGGGCGTCAGCATATCCGGATACAAACCTTTCATCAACGGAA
Organism: uncultured Lachnospiraceae bacterium; assembly: GCA_910588885.1. Lineage (GTDB taxonomy): Bacteria > Bacillota > Clostridia > Lachnospirales > Lachnospiraceae > 14-2. The sequence continues at coordinate 11,594 of CAJUSQ010000005.1, read as the reverse complement.
TCTGCAGCGTATCCCCCGATGCCGTATACATCGGCGTCATAAGGTACATTTGCTGTATTTCATCGGGATTCGCCTTGGCCCACTGGTTGTCTTTCCGCGTGGTATAATAGGTGGCATATACTTTCAGTCCAACATCTTTTAATTCCGTAGGGAAACTGGTGCCGTCGCAGTCCCGGACTGCGTCAGCTCCCCACTTTTTCGCTAATTGAATGGTATCCGCAATGACATCCATATCGGTCGGTATCGTTACGCGTCCATTTTGAATCATATTTGTCCCTCGCAATCTATTTGTACTGTCGATTATAAATCCATAACAAGAAAATCAGGCCGGCTACCCCAATTAACTGTGTGAAAAGGCCAGGGGCCCCGATATTACGCTGTCCGGTCACTACAAGGACCACACAGACAATAAAAACGATAAGAACAATGACTGCGGTAATGAGTTTTTTCGTGAATTCGTTCATATTCTACCTCCTACCCCTTCAGTCCGCCAAGGGTCATACCCTGGGTAAGCTTCTTCTGTACACACATATACAAAATCAGCGTCGGCAGCATGACAATTACAAGGCCCGCATAGAGCTGTCCGTACTGTACGGCAGATTTCTGGGCTGCCATCAGGTTCATAAGCCCCACCGGAAGGGTCTTCAGCTCCGGCTTTGTCAAAAGCGTCATAGAAATAATGTACTCATTCCAGAATGCCAGGAAATTAAACAGGATTACCGTCACCACGCTGGGCTTGGCCATCGGGATAATTACCCGCACCATCGTATAGAAATATCCGGCGCCGTCCACATAAGCAGCCTCCTCGTAATCCTTTGCCAGGGATTTGAAATAACCCGACAGAAGGTAAATGGTGAAAGGAAGGGCAGTAGAGGCGTACACCAAAGCCAGGATAAATACATTATTCAATAAAAACGGTTTGTCAAACATCTTTCGCAGGAAAATATCCCCATTGTTCAACATCAGGAAAATCGGAACTACAATGTAATTCACGTTGATAAATAATCCGGCCATAAATAAGGTGTTCCAAAGGGCTTTGCTCTTAAACTTAAACCGGGCCAGCACATAAGCCGCCGGAAGGGAAATCACAATCAGCAAAACCAGCGCCAGAGCCGTTACAAGTACGGAACGCAGCATATAGCTTCCCATGCTGGCCGTCTGCCAGGCATCTGCAAAGTTCTGGAAGTGAAGGCCTTGGGGTAGTGTCCAGGGGCTCCGGTAAAATTCGGAATTTTCCTTAATGGATGCAACGAATACCCATGCCACAGGAACCAGGATTGTAATTGCCAGGAGCGCAAGGACGAGATAAATAAATATTTTTGCAATTTTCGGATTTTTTCCGAGACGCTTGTTCTTTTTTTCCATGTCCACCCCTCCTAAAATTCAATTTCTTCCCGCTTTGTTACCGCATTCAGAACGCCGGCCAATGCAAAGGAGAATATAAATACCGTAACGCCGATTGCCATACCATAGCCATAAGAAGAATTCGTGTAAGCCTCCTGATACATATAGCTTAGGAATACGCTGGAAGCGCCGTCCGGCCCGCCGTTGGTCATAGCCTTTACCATCAAAAAGCTCATGTTAATGGTACTGATGATAAAAAAGGTAAGGGTCGTACGTATGTTCGTCCAGATCAAGGGCAAAGTAATCGAAAAGAACTGCTTAATCTTTCCGGCTCCTTCCAAAGAAGCGGATTCATATAAGCTTAAAGGTACATTTGCCATACTGGCCATATACATGACCATATAGTACCCAATGGCCTGCCATACCATGGCGATGGCCACACTGTAGATTACCAGCTTCTGGCTGCCCAGCCAGAGGATGGGATCTCCTCCGCGGAACAGGTTTAAAAAGCTGTTCAGCAGACCCTGGTTCGGGTCATAAATTGCGGAAAAAATAGCGCTGATGACTACAACGGAAAGGATATTCGGAATGTAGAATACGATACGGAAGAAATTCTGTCCCTTGATCTTTTCTCTGGAGAGAATATATGCAAATATCAGCGCAAGGCTAAAGGTTACTAATGTTACAACCACAATCAATAAAATACTATTCTGGAATGCCTGATAGAACTTGGGATTCTTGGACAGCTTCATGAAATTTTCCAGGCCCACAAAGGTTTTGTTTGCGGTATAGCCGCCCCATTTGTATAAGGACATACGGAATACGTCGATTGTGGGGATAATCATAAAAATAATGAATAATAATATGGCGGGTGTGACACATGCAATGATAAACCCGCTCCGGTTTTTCTTTTTCATTCCTTTCCTCTCCCTTTCCTGCCCTTCGGAGAAAAATGGCCGGTAAGCATTGCTTACCGACCACCATTCACCTTTGCAACTTCACCGTATATATTATTCTTTTAAAGCTGCTCTTAATTGGTCACTGTCAGATTTGATCTGGCTTACCCAGTCATCCTTTGTCTTATCACCGGTTACCAGAGAGTTAATCGGGTCAAAGAATGTGGAACGCGGAGTAATACCTTCTACCGGTTCGGTGGTTGCGAATGCATCCATTACTGCAACAGCGCCGGTATCATAGATCGAGTAGTATAACTTATTGTCGCCGTCTAATTTATCGGTCATGCCCTGGATCGGCTGAACAGCGCCGGCCTTGGCAAAGATCGCTGCGGCTTCATCAGAGTACAGATATGCAATGAATTCCTTGCTTAAGTCAAATCTGCTCATATCGTCATTTGTCGGATCGTCGTTGGGGATCCAAATCTGCTCAAAGAAGGAGTAGGAAGCTCTTTCACCACCTGCCGTAACAGCCGGAAGTGCGGTAAAGCCCCATTCAAAGCCTTCTGCACGGGGAGCTTCTGCCATCTCGCCGATTACCCAGTTACCGTTGGGCATAAATAAAGCTTTGTTGTCCAGGATCAGCTGCTGGTTCTTCTGGAAGTTGTCATCGTTTGCGTTTGCAGGAGTAGTAGATTCTGTGTAGGAAGCCAGCTTCTCAATAATATCGAATGCTGCCTGTGCTTCCGGAGTATCCCAGATGCCTTCGCCGTATTTCAAAGCTTCCTGGAATTTGTCATTGCCCATGCTTTCGTGAAGCAGTGCATAGAAGAATGCGTCAAAGTATCCGGCAGTCGGATAAGTAAATAAAGCAATGCCTTCTTCCTTTGCCTTGTCGCCTAATTCCCACATCTCATCCCAGGTTGCCGGAACGGTCCAGCCCTTCTCATCGAATAATCCCTGGTTGTAGAACAGTCCGCAGGGGCCGTAGAACATAGGCATCAGGTAAGTCTTTCCATCGCCGTAAGGATTGGTGATGGAGTTCTCTATGAAACCGGGCAGGATCTTGTCGCCTACGGTTACGTCTTCACCGGGAACTGTCATAGACAGTACGTCGGTCAGCTCAATCAGATTGTTATCCTTGATAAAAGTTTCGGTCAGGCCGGATTCAGCGCCGACTGCACGAAGGATGACATTGGGATATACGCCGGATTTCATCTCGGGAGTAATCACGTCTTCCAGTTTCTTATCAATGGTTAATTCAACGGTTACGCCTTCGTGAGAAGCTTCGAAAGCTTTGCAGATCTCTGTCCACATATCTGCGCCGTATGCGGTTTCAACGGCTGCTACCTTCAAAGTTCCGGTTGCACCGGTGGTTTCTTCCGGAGCCTCGGTTTTTTCGTTGTCGGTATTCTCGTCGGCCTTGTCCTCGGTGTCAGCTTTGTCTTCCGTGTCTTCCTGTTCCGGAGCCTCGGTTTTATCGCTGTTGTCCTGACTGGTCTTGGCATCATTGCCGCCGCAGGCTGCTGCACCGAATACCATCATTGCAGCCATGAGCACACATAAAACTCTTTTCAATTTCATAGCAAATACCTCCCTTTCGACTTGCTAAAACTGTGTTTCGGTATATTCAGTATATCTGTAAAAAATAATATTAACAATCTAAATATTGCTACGTTTTTTATATATCTTGCTTTCTGAGGAGGGCCATGGTATTATATATTTGAACGAAGTTTTTCGATATGTACTCCGAAGGTATGGAAAACCTGTTAATATATTCCTGAAACGGAGGAATATTTTTGTAAAAAATATACATTTTTTATCGTAACATCCGAAAATCCCTTTGTTCAGTGTGATATTACGGGCATGGGAATGGAATAAAAAGGTGCAGAAAGGAAGCGGCAGGCCGTCCGTTCCGGGTTTTACGGAGGAAGGTATCAGGGAGGGATTTTATGGGAACATCAAGATATTTAATGGAACATCATGTCCGGGAAGAGATTCAGGGAAAGCTGCTTTATATTTCTTATTCCAAATACGAAAATGACTGGAAAAGCCTTCTGCATTCCCATCCTTTTACGGAATTATTTTATGTCCAGAACGGACAGGGCAGCTTTCTCATTGAAGAAGAGGAATATCCGATCCGGCAGGATGATTTTGTGATTGTAAACGCCAATGTTTCCCATACAGAGAAATCTTCCGGCAGCGTACCCCTGGAATATGTCACGATCGGGGTCGAGGGCCTGATGTTTTCGTTTGAGGGGGAAAAGAAGCATATTATTTTCAGCTGTAAGAACGAACAGAAAGACCTGAATTTTTATATGACGACAATGCTGAAAGAACTTACGGAGAAGAACCGGGATTTTGAAAGTATTTGCCAGAATCTTTTGGAGGTGCTGATTATTAAGCTGATCCGCAGAACGAATTTTGCCTTTGAAGTGGCGCCGTCTTTGCAGATCAGCAAGGAATGTATCAAAATTAAAAGGTACATAGAGGCCAATTATATGAATGATATTACGCTGGATACCCTGGCGGAATTTTCACATTTGAATAAATTCTATATGGCCCATGCCTTTACCATGTACTGCAGCTGTTCCCCCATCCAGTATCTGTGCCAGATCCGTATCCAGGCCAGCAAGGAGCTGCTGGCCAATACGGATTACAGTATTACGGAGATCGCCCAGTCCTCCGGCTTCTCCTCCCAAAGCTATTTTGCCCAATGCTTCCGGAAGAGCTGCGGGATGACGGCTTCCGCCTACCGAAAGTCCTGTAAATCCTAAGCAAGCTTTGGGATTTTTTGCGCCGTAAATATTGTATAAAAAGATTTTAACTATATTTCTTTATTATTTCTTCCATCTCCGCCCATTTCCGTTCCATGTCGGCAACCAGGGCGAACTGGGTCCGGCAGCGATCCAGGTTGTGGTGTTCCCGGTGAATCTTAAAATAGGTGTCTCCGGAGAGGTAGTCCGTCAGGAACCGCATCCCGCATTCCAAGGTCATAAGCTTCGCCCCCATGGGAAGCAGTCGAAGCTCCGAAGCCGTCAGGCTTCCCCGGCACCCTTCCAAATAGCCTTTTACATACTGCTCGTAAAGAGGAAGGCTGAGGGACACCTTTGATAAGTTGGTTTCGTCCTCTGCGGCGGTATTGGCGCCGAAACGGATGGAATCCCCGAAATCATAGAGGGATAGCCCCGGCATAACCGTATCCAGATCGATGATGCAGATGCCCTTCCGGGTCTTGTTGTCAATCATAATATTGTTCAGCTTCGTGTCGTTGTGGGTTACCCGCAGCGGAAGCTGTTTTTGCTCCAGCATGGAAGTAAGGATTCCCATGTCCCCTTCCCGTTCTTTCAGGAAAGCGATTTCCGGCTGTACGGATGGGGCCCGGCCGCAGCAGTCATTCTGCAGGGCCTGGCAGAAGTCGTCGTACCGTTTGGGAGTATTGTGGAAATCCGGAATCGTTTCATATAGGGTTTCGGCTGGATAATCCGCCAGGTCCGCCTGGAAATTTCCGAAAGCTACGGCGCTTTCATAGAAATCCTCCGGTTTTTCCACCGCTTCGAAGCTGGTGGCATCGGTAATAAAATGATACATCCGGTAACAGCCCTCCGGATTCCGGTAATAGCTCTTTCCGTCCCTGGTGTGAATGACCTGCAGGGTTTCCCGGTTGGGGTTGCCGCCCCGGGCCTGAATCTGTTTGGTCAGATAGGATGTGACATTTGTCACATTGTCCATTAAGTGGCTGATATTCCTGAAAATATCCGTATTGATCTTCTGAAAAATATATTTTTTCGTTTCGCTTTCCAGAGCTGCTTCCACCAGATAAGTGGTGTTAATATGTCCGCTTCCGTATTCCCGTACCTGGGTGATTTGGCCTTCCATGGAAAAATGGGGGAGTATTGTCATAATGTCCATAGTTTCAATCCCCCCTTAAAGGCTTCCGCTGCCCGGTGTGTGTTCCGGCTTCGGAGTCTTGTCCGTCTGATTTCCCCATAAGTCCTTTGGATACAGTCCTTCTTCCTTCATTCGGGCGATGGCTGCCATCACGGTTGCCTTATCCTCGTGATAAGTGACGCCGTACCAGCGGTCCATGGATTTTAGTACCTCCACGGTGGCACGATCCTCGGCCAACAGCTGGCTGACCACTTCCGGCAGGAGATATTCGCATTTTAAGGGATTCCGTTCCAGATTTTTTCCAAGGAAATCCGGGAAGCGTTTTTCCAGCTCATGAAGGATGCTTTCCGTAAAGCCCCACAGGTTCATGGATACGGTGCAGCCTTTTTCCAGGGTGTGCCAGGTGCTGCCCTCGTCCTCCGTATAGGCGGTTCCGTCCCCATGCTTTTCAATATGGGTGCGCTCCGTGATTTCCAAAAGATGTCCCTGGCCGTCGGTTTTGCATACGCCCCGGGCCACATGGCCGTTTTCCGTCAAGGTATTTTCCAGCACATATCCCACCATGGCGTAACGGTATTTCCCGTCATCCGGATGGCTGCACAGATAGTCGTAGATGGTGGCAAAGGCGCTGCGCCCGTAAAAATCATCCGCGTTAATGACGGCAAAGGGCCCCTTCACGGTGCCCAGGCAGCTTAATATGGCATGTCCGGTTCCGAAGGGTTTCACCCGGCCTTCCGGAACCGAAAAGCCCTGGGGCAGTACATGTTCCTGGAAAACGTAGTGAACCTTCACATGTTCCTGAATCCGGTCGCCGATGCAGGCTTTAAAATCCGCGTCGTTTTCCTTCTTAATAATAAATACCACTTCCTCAAAGCCGGCCAGACGTGCGTCGTAAATAGAAAAATCCATAATAATATGCCCGTTTGCATCAATCGGGTCAATTTGCTTCAAACCTCCGTAACGGCTGCCCATACCGGCCGCCATAATAACCAATACTGGTTTTGCCATACCAAAATCCTCCTTCTCATACAGTTGTATATCCTGTTACCGACCCTGCCGGGAAAAGCGATTTCCCAAGCATAGGGTATCCTTATTATATGCTACTTTTGATTTGGTTTCAATCATTTCATGAAAACAGGGGAAAAGTTAGTTTGTTCTAACTTTTCCCCTGGGGATGATTTGGGAATATCCCGTTTAAATTTTCTTATCCAGCAGCTCTTCTGCGGAAATACCCGGCTCGGTCATGGAGTAGGGATCTAAGATCTTCTCCATCTCTTCCGGGGTCAGAAGCTTGTGCTCCAGGATTACATCTTTTACGGATGCTCCGGTTGCAATGGCTTCCTTTGCAAGATCGGCTGCTTTTTCATATCCCACATGGGGACAAATAGCAGTAATAATGCCGACGCTGTTGTATACCATGTCACGGCAATGTTCCACATTGGCGGTAATACCGGTGATACAGTTGTCTACCAGAGTCCGTACGGCGAAGGTCAGCGTTTCAATGGACTGGAACAGATTATAGAAAATAATCGGCTCGAAAGCGTTCAGCTCCAGCTGTCCTGCTTCGGTTGCCATAGCCACGGTCATATCGTTTCCGATAATATTGAATGCAACCTGGTTTACAACTTCCGGGATAACCGGATTTACCTTTCCCGGCATAATGGAGGAACCGTTCTGCTTGGCAGGAAGATTGATTTCTCCCAAACCTGCCCTGGGCCCTGAGGACATCAGCCTTAAGTCATTGGACATCTTGGAAAGGTTTACGGCACAGGTTTTCACCGCACCGGATACGGATACATAACCGTCCAGGTTCTGGGTTGCGTCGATTAAGTCATATGCCTGCACCAGATCCAAACCGGATACCAGCGCGATATTGCGGACTACCTTCTGCAAATACTGTACGTCTGCATTCAGTCCGGTACCGATGGCCGTCCCGCCCAGGTTCAGGGAGCTCATTTCCCGCTTGGCATTCTCAAAACGGGAGATATCCCGGCGGATTGCCATGCTGTAAGCCCGGAATTCCTGTCCAAGCCGGATCGGTACGGCGTCCTGCATCTGGGTACGCCCCATTTTAATAACGGAGTCGAATTCCTTGGCTTTGTCTACCAGGGCTTTGAACAGCCGTTCCAGCTGCTTTTGGGCCCGATGCAGAAGCTTTAAAGTAGTGATCCTTCCGCAGGAAGGAAAAACGTCATTGGTGGACTGGCCGTAGTTTACATGGTCATTGGGGTTTACAATACTGTAATCGCCCTTTTTGCCCCCCAGCAATTCAATGGCGCGGTTTGCAATAACCTCGTTTGCGTTCATGTTCAGGGATGTTCCGGCCCCTCCCTGAATGGGGTCTACGATAAATTGGTCATGCAGCTTTCCCTCTAAGATTTCATCGCAGGCAGTCACGATAGCATCTGCCCGGCGTTTGTCCAGACGGCCAACCTCATAATTGGTGATGGCAGAGGATTTTTTGATCAATGCCACACTGTTAATCAACTCCGGATGCATGGAAAGCCCGGTAATATAAAAGTTCCGGGCAGCCCGTAAGGTCTGTACGCCGTAATAAGCGTCATCCGGCACGGCCTGCTGTCCGATGGAATCGTGTTCAATCCTGGCCTTGCTTGCATCAAAATTTTCCTGCATCGCGACGGCTTTGTTTCCCAAAGCCGCTTCGTCTATTGTTTTCATTTCCGCGTCCATAGTAATCCCGACCTTTCTATGAATTTCTATCTTAGCATTTCTGCTTCTCTAACTATGAATTTCTATCCGAATCTTTCGCCTGGAATTTCCTGCCGGCTTCTTACTTTTCGTCCTTTAAGAACACTTCCACAACCGTATCCAATTCATCCGGCAGCGGATAGGAACTGATCATGCCCGGATTGCCGCTGGGGCCGGTCACATGAAGGGCAAAAAATGCGTTTTCCGAGTATTCCTTCAGATTCCAGAAAAATGTTTCCCGAATTTCCGAATTATCCCGTACCAGACGGAGCTTCTCTACCTTTCCGGCCATGTTTTCCAGGCAGATGGCGCCGGCCTGAGGCTCGAAAATATGGGCATAGAGCTTGTTGCCGTTCCGGGTAAAACGTCCCCATTCCGGTTTTGGCAGATCGGCGTAGCCGCAGCCGTAAATACTTCTGGAATTCTGCTTCATCCAATGGCCGACTTCTTCCAAAATAGCCACGGATTCTTCCGGAATCTCGCCTTTGGCGTTGGGCCCTACGTTCAGCAGCAGGTTCCCGTTCTTGCTGACACATTCCACCAGCATATGGATTACCATTTTTGCGGATTTGTAGTGGAAATCCTGGGCTGCGTATCCCCAGTGGTCGTTCAAGGTAATGCAAGCTTCCCAGGGAATCGGATTGCCGCCTGCGTCCAAAAGCCCGGCGGGGGGGATCATCTGTTCCGGAGAAGCAAAGTCGCCGGAATAGGGAGTCGGGTCCAGGGTACGGATGGAACCGGCATCCTCGGCGCTTCCCTCCAGACGGTTATCAATAATCAGATGAGGCTGGATGGAACGCACCATTTCAATCAGCTCCGATGCTTTCCAGGTTTCACATTTCATATCTCCATAGGAAAAATCAAACCACATCAGATCCAGCTTTCCGTAATCCGTCAAAAGCTCTTTTATCTGACCAAACATATATTCGAGATAGTTATCGAAATTCCGGTTTTCATTGGAGCATTCCGGATGGTTCCGCATGGGATGATTCATATCCCCGTAATGGGGGTAATCCGGATGACGCCAGTCAATTACGGAAAAATACAGGCCGACCTTAATTCCTTCCTCCCGGAATGCTTCCAGGAATTCCTTTACAATATCCCGGCCGCAGGGAGCGTTGGTGGATTTAAAATCGGTCAGCTTGCTGTCATACAGACAGAAGCCGTCGTGATGCTTTGCCGTTAAAACCGCATATTTCATGCCGGCTTTCTTTGCCAGTTTTGCCCACTCCCTGGGATTATAGTTTTCGGCAGTGAATTCGTCCATAAAAGGCTCATATTCTTCCTTTGACAGTTCTTCCACGCTTCGAAGCCATTCTCCTCTGGCAGGAGTGGCGTAAAGCCCCCAGTGGATAAACATACCGAAACGGGCGTCCCGGTACCACTCTGTTCTTTTTGTTCTTTCTTCTACTACTTTATTCACGTTACAAATCCTCCAATACACTTACGTAATTTAACCTTTTACAGAACCAACCATAACACCCTTTACCAGATGCTTCTGAATCATGGGATAGAGAAGCATTACGGGCACACAGGCCACTACGATGGTTGAGAATTTCAGCAGCTCCGACAGACCCTGCAGTTTCGAAGCCGCCGAGGCGTCCGTAATTTGCGTCATATCCACCTTTCCCATAATCAATATTTCACGCATTACAATCGTTAAAGGCTGCAGCTTTTCGTCGTACAGATACAGCATAGCGGTGAAATAGTCGTTCCATCTGGAAACGCCGTAGTACAGGGTTAAAACTGCCAGGATCGGCTTACACAGCGGGACGATTACATACATCATATACTTAAAGGGCGTACAGCCGTCGATCTGGGACGCTTCGTACAGCTCATCCGGAATGGAATTGACAATGTAGGTCCGGCAGATGATCATATTATAAGTAGACATTGCCATGGGGATCAAAAGCGCCCATCTGGTGTTGATCATGCCCAGCTTGTTTACCAGGATGTAGGAAGGTACCATGCCGCCGCTGAAATACATGGTAAACACGAAGAACATGGACAGCTTGCTTCTGGCCGAAAATTCCTTTCTGGATAAGGGATATGCGCACAGCATGGTCATAACCAGGTTAATAATGGTTCCGACTACCAGATAGAAGAGGGAGTTGGCAAAGCCAGACAGAATTTTACGGTTCTGGAACACGGCTGCGTATCCTCTTAAGGTAGGACGAACCGGGAATAATGTTACTTCTCCGCTGATTACAGCCTGAGGATCGGAGAAGGAAGCGGATACTACATAAATCAAGGGATATAAAATAATAATCAATACCAGGGACAAAATCAGATAAATCAAAACGGTGAAAATCTTATCGCCCGGGCTCATATGACGGAATTTTGTTTCTCTCATAAGTCTTCTCCTCCTTTACCACAAGCTTGTTTCGGTAATCTTCTTACAGATTGTGTTTACGATAATCAGCAGTGCAAAGGATACTACTGACTGGAATAAACCGGCAGCCGTAGAGAAGCCGAAATTGGCGTTTACTACACCAACCTTGTATACAAAGGTCGAAATAACTTCCGAAACGGAACTGTTCAGGGAGTTCTGCATTAAGAAGATCTTATCCATACCGATGGATACAACTTCTGCGCAGCGGAAAATCAACATAATTACGATGGTAGGCAGGATGGAAGGAAGATCCACATGGATAATACGCTTAATCCTGCTGGCGCCGTCTACAACGGCCGCTTCCTGCAGCTCCGGACTAACCCCGGCTAAAGCAGCAACATAAATAATGGAAGAGTAACCGGCTG